>JBGVTM010000036.1 GCA_041862535.1 Candidatus Neomarinimicrobiota bacterium
GAGGATAATGAAGGCTCAGCCGAGAATACTGCCTTTTTTGTTTCTGATGGCCGTGACCACTGTGCGGGCGGGTGAGGCGCTGTCGGCTAAGATTCTGGACAACGAATTGCAGGTGATTGTGGTCGAAAACCATACAGTGCCCCTGGTAACGATTGAGTTAATCGTCAGGAATGGTTCTTTCAATGAGGCCCCGGAAGAGAATGGATTGGCCAACTTCCACGCGCATATGTTCTGCAAGGCGAACCAGGCTTATCCTGGTCCCGGGGCCTGCCTGGAGCGCACCCGGGAGTTAGGTATGGTAACCGGCAGCAATGTGCAGGAGGAGTGGGAGCACTTCTTTGGCACTCTCCCCAGGGATTCCTTGAGGTCGGGCCTGGAGCTTATGCGTCAATCGCTTCTGTATCCTCTATTCATGGGTGATGAATTGGGACGTGAGAAGCGAGTAATCCTGGATCAGATGGATCGGCAAGCTGCCACTCCCGCTTATCATTTGGCCCAGGCGTTGCGTAAGAAGCTGTGGGGTAAGAACGACAGCCGGAAAAATTATCTGGGTGATCCGGAGGTGATTCGATCCGTCACCCCCGATCAGATGCGCCTGATCCATGGACGGTATGTCATACCGAATAACGCGGCGTTGTTGGTATCCGGGGATGTGAAGCCCGGGGAGGTGTTCAGGCAGGCGAGGGAACTCTTTGGTGATTGGAAACCCGGTCCCGATCCCTCCCGGGTAAATCCCATTCCTCCTATGGTCCCTCTTCCGGCCAGCGAGGACACGGTGGTGATTCAGGCGGTCAATAATGCCGAGATTGTCATGGCCTGGCATGGACCCAGCGTGACCGCCGACGTAAAGGGGACCTTCGCAGCCGATGTCTTTTCCTTCATTCTCAACCAGAAAATATCCGAGTTTCAAAAGAACCTGGTGGACTCGGGCATCGCATTGAGTGCGGATATTATCTATTTCACTCAGAAGCATATCGGTCCCATTTTAATCAGTGTGAGCTGTCGCCCGCAAAAATTCTGGGAGGCTTATGAAGCGCTGCGGGCCGAGGTTGAAAGGTTTGCCGATCCGGGATACTTTACGGATGAGCAATTGGCGAATGCGAAAACGCTGCTGGAGGTGGACGCCGTCTATCGGGGGGACAAGGCGTCCAATCTCATCCACGAGGTTGCTTTCTGGTGGGCCGTAGCGGGATTGGATTATTACCGCGACTACCTGAAGAACCTGCGGGCGGTAAGTCATCAAGACATTGCCGATTACGTCAAGCGATACATTATCGACCAGCCCCACGTTACGGCGGCGATGGTGAGTAAACAGACTCAGCAGCAACTCAAAGTTGTAGAAGGGAGTCTGACAAGATGAGTGTACGGACAGTCAGGAGGTGCTTTGCATTAGCGGCCTGCCTGGGCCTGCTGGCGTGCGCGCGACCTGGCAAGGTTGAGACCACCGACTTCATCGTTGATGGGCTGCAGGTTATTTTCAAGGACACGCCGGGTAA
The DNA here is from genome assembly GCA_041862535.1 of Candidatus Neomarinimicrobiota bacterium. Taxonomy (NCBI): domain Bacteria; kingdom Pseudomonadati; phylum Fidelibacterota; species Fidelibacterota bacterium. The sequence goes on from JBGVTM010000036.1 coordinate 1,497, forward strand.
TCCGGTAGTCGCGGGCGGGTTTTACCTGCTGGGGGGCACCAACTACATGGGTGCCGGGCAGGCCGGTATCGAGATTTTCATGTTCGATGCGGCTACCCGGGGTACCAAAACCCGCACCAAGGATGAATTGAATGCCAGCCTGGAATCCTTGGGCACCACTTTCGATGTGCTGGCGACCTATGATTATACCGTCCTCACCTTCCAGTGCATCCTCGACCACTTCGATCACTCCTGGGACCTATATACCGATGTGCTTCTGCAGCCGCGTTTTGAGCCCCGGGAGTTGGATCTGGTCCGCCAAAAAATGGTAGCGGTTATCGAAGCCGAGAACGACCAGCCAAAGGGCTACGTCAGTCGGGTTGCGAACGACCTGTTTTACGAAGGGCATCCTTACGGTGTTAGTGTATACGGTATCACCTCGAGCGTTGCCAGCCTGTCACGCAAGGACCTGATCCAGTACTTTCGTGGGGATGTGACTAAAAACCGGGCCCTGCTGGTTATGGTTGGCGATCTGGACCTCAAGGATGTGACCAATAAGGCCCGGGACCTGGCTCGGCAGCTACCGATGGGGCCGGAGCTGCGCCTGCCAACGCTGGCCTTTGATCCGGGCAAGCCTGACCTGGCCATCGCCCGGCGCGACCTGCCAACCAATTACATTCTGGGCTTCTGTGCGGCCCCCCGCCCGGGTCACCCGGACTATCCCGCCTTCACCGCCGCCATGAACATGTTGAGTGACCGACTGGTCGAAGAGCTGCATACCAAACGCGACCTGGCCACCGAGCCCGGCGCGGGTTTCGCCCGCCGCATCGCCAACATCGGCGTCATCTACACGACCACCACCAAACCTGACAGCACCGTGGCGGTGATCTTCCAGACCATCGACCAGATGATCCGCGAGCCCATCCCGGAACAGCAGCTCAAAAATGCTCTCAGCATTTCGGTGACCCGTCACCTGCTGGATAATGAATCGTCCATGAATCAGCTGCTGCAACTGGCCTTGTGGGAGATTGTTGGCGGCGGCTGGGAAAAGGCGGACCAGTACCTGTCAGAGCTGCAAGCGCTTCGGCCGGCAGACATCCAGGCCGTACTGCGGAGATACCTGCGGAACTTCCACTTTGGGATAGTCGGTAATCCCCGGCGGATTAACGAACGGCTGTTTAAAAGCCGCTAGGATTGTCTGAAACCGCCAGGGTCGCCAGGTACTGAAACAATACTCGTCGCCAGCCCCCAGCCCTTCGGCGTTGCTCAGGGTAGGTCCCAAGTCTCTATTTATAGCGCACGAAGACCTGCTCTTCGTTTCCCGGCGTCACGGTGGGAGTCTGCTGGCGGTTGTGCAGCCGGCGGGCCATGTAGGGCACCTGCTCTTCCAGGTAGGTCTGGAGTTCGCCCACCATCAGCGTTTTATCACCGTCCCGATCCGCTTCCCCCTGCAGCCCCCTGAGGAAATAGTAGGTGTAGAGGCTGTGACTCTGCTCGGGGTACCAGGAGCTGACTTCCTCGCCGGCCGCGGAGGTGAATACGGTGGTATTCTTATCCAGCCGGGCGCGGTCCTCCACCACCAGCATGATGGGGCTGAGGTTCTGGATGAGCATGCCCTGGTGGCTGGCGCCGGAGAAGCAGGCGTCGATAACCACGGTGATGCTGTTTGCCTTGATATCTCCCAACTCCTCGTAGAACTCGTCGAGTGGAACACCGCTTTCCTGCACGTAGTTGGGATTGCAGTCCACCGGCACGAAGTAGCCGCGTTTCTCTTCCACGTCCGGAGCCCCGTGACCGGTGTAGTAGACGAATACGTCGCTGTTCTTTTTCGCGGCATTCCGCAGCTGCCTGAGGGCGGTGCGAAAACCGGCTAGCGTGGCGTCCTGGTGGATGAAGATGTTCCCCTCCCGGTAGCCCAGTGTCCGGACCAGGTACTGCTTCATGAACTCCCCGTCCCGGTGGGCGAAAGCCACGTCAGGCACGTCGGGATCCCGGTAGCGCCGGTTGGCGATGATCAGGGCCACGGCGTCCTTGCGCTGGTCCAGGCCCTGGGGGATGTCCCGCTCGATGTCTATGGACAGCCCGCCCGCCGCGGCAATCTCCGGCATTTCCAGCTCCTTCCCGGCAATGACTACCTGCTGGATGGAGCGCACCGGCTGATTGAAGGGCAGCTCCAGGGGGGCCTCGGCCAGACCGTAGCGGCCGTGCCGCTCGGTGAGGGTTAGGCTGACAGGTATCTCGGTAGCCCGGCGGTTGGTGTAGACCTGGAACTGGAGATCCCGGTAGGAGCCGGCCGCCAGAGTACCCAGGTCGAACTCGGTCTCGCTGCCCGCCGCGGCGAATACGTTCCGGCCGATGTTGACCCGGGCATTCACTTTCTCAGCGCTGCCCCGGCCCCGGTTCTGCACCCGCACCATAACCGTCACCACCTCCCCCGCCTCGATCATGCCATTGCCTGAGGCGTCGTCGATGCCCACGTCGGCCAGGGCCAGCTGCGGCGGCTCAAAGGCGCGCGTCTCGAAGGTAACCTCGATGGGATCGGGCTCGAAGCCGTTGGCCTCGCTGAAGGTGCACGTAAGTGTCACCTGATCATCGGGTATGTCCAGCCCGGCCTTGATAGGGATGCTGACCTGCTGACTCTTACCCGCCGGGATTTCGCCCAGGTAGCGCCGGGCTGGGAAGGAGAGACCGGAGATATCGCCCTGAGCCTTGTCCTGAGCGGAGTCGAAGGATTGTCG
>JBGVTM010000037.1 GCA_041862535.1 Candidatus Neomarinimicrobiota bacterium
AAGGACAGCTCCCAGCTGTAATCGGTGATGTTCCGCCCCCAGCGTACTCCCCGGAACCGGCCGGGCCAGAGCGTATCAGCCAGGGTCTTTGCCAGCAATATATCCTGGTCATAATCGTCATCGTACAGCCCGCCGTCATCCAGGCCAATGGTGGAAAAGGCCTCATCAACCTCTATCAAGGCTCGCAGCGCAGACAGCAGCTCCCCCTCAGAAATAGTATCCTCCACCTGCTCACACCCGGCCAGCAGAAGCATCGCGCCGAGAAGTGGACCGGTGAACCTCAGCAGCCTCATATTTAGTCCTCCTCCTCTTCAGGTGGCGGGACCGGCGGCAGTATCTCCTCCCGGAGCTGATATTGCAGCTGTCTTCGGAAATGTTCATTAAAGACCGCGAACTTGGCCCGCTGTTCGTCGGTCAGGATATCTTTCAGAGATTCAATATGCTTGGCTCGCAGATCGATGTGGGACTTATCCAGCTTGGCCACCTCGGCCACGTACTGATCTACGTCCTTTGCGCTGATCTTCCCGGCGTCCATTTTCTGCTGGAATTCCTCGTATAGCTGCCGCCGCTTACGCACGATCTCGTCCGCCTCTTTTTGATGCTCCTGAGTGCGGGGGAAGAACTTCTCTGCCTGCTCTTCGGATAGACCCAGGTACTCGGTGAGCTTCCACATCTTCACCGTGTTGAGGCGGTCCAGCCTCCGTTGCGGATCGGTCCACCCCCGCCGCTGCCGCTGAAGTCCCGCCGTACCGGGCCTGGCCTTATCAGGACGCTGAAGCTGGGGACCGAATGACGGTGCGCCCGGATCAGCGTACTGCCCCCCCTGCCTATCCGACCACCCCTGCGCGGCAAGCTGCCCCGGCAAAGCCATTAAGACCACCAATAAAGATATTAGAAATTGCACGCATTTTAAATGGGTCTTCATCTAGCTATCCTTTCACGTTGATGGAGTGAATCCATTCCTCCCCGCCCTCAAGGCTGAGAATCTCCTCCAGTAGCACGTCCAGCTTTTCCTCCTCCAAAAGGTACTCCAGGTACAACTCCCAGGTGAAATCGTCTAATTCCTGAGTATCTACCACTGATTCCACTTCGCTCAGGAGGTAGTTTTGCCACAGCTCCTCGTCGATCTGCCGTTGAATTATGGAAAATGACAGTACAAACAACAGCACCACACTAACGCCCGCCGCCGCGGTGGTTAAAAAATTCCGGCGCCGCTCTTGTCGGTCAACACCGGCCCGCACCTGACGGAGGAACTCTTCCCCCTCGCTGAAATCGGGCAGCGGGGGCCGGCCTACCGTATCAAACAGGATCTCATCGGACATCTTGCAACAGTCCTTTCAATTTCTTGCGTGCCGAGTGATAGGCCACTTTCACCACGTTCTCGGAAGTACCCAGAATATTGGCTGTATCGGCCACCGAAAGCTCCTGCAAACCCCGCAGAATCACCACCTGGCGCTCCTGGGAGGAAAGCTTGGGCAGCTGCGCCAGAAGCCGACGGAACTGGTACTTCCACTCGTCGCTCTGAGACTGCGTCGCCGGCTCCTCGCGCTCACCAAGGGGCAGCCAGGAGCGCAGGCGCTGCCGCCGGTAATGGGTGTTGAGAACATTAACGGCCACCCGGTAAAGCCAGGTGGAAAACGCACTTTCCTCGCGAAACCGGTCGAGGTGGTGGTAGACCTTGATAAAAACCTCTTGCGCCAGGTCGTCGGTCTCATCCCTGTCTCCCGTGGCCCGGAACATGAACTCGCGCACCCTGGCCTGGTGCCTCAAAACCAGCTGATCGAATGACCGCTGGTTCCCCTGCCGAAACTGCGCTATGAGCGTCCGGTCGCTTTCCATACATGACACCTTTTAGACGCTGGCCACACCACGAAGGTTAAGGCCGTTTTGTGGCTGGATACAGCCCCTTTCCGACCGTTACAGCCCATTGACTCCCAACCCTCCCCATTTTACCTTCCTCTATGCCATTTATCCCCCTTTTACCCACTCCCTTCCTCACCTGGCTATTCTTCATGGGGGCCATTTTGGCCCTGCTGGCCCTCTCCGAATGGGTGGCTGCCCGAACCCAAATGCCACCCGAAGACAGCCGTCAACTCGTGCACGTGGTCGTCGGGGTGTTCATCTTCCTGTGCCGCTTCCTCTTTGAAGAGCCCTTCTACCCCCTCATCACTGGTCTGCTGTTTATCCTCGTCAACCTGGTGACGCTGCGCACCGGTCGGTTCAAAAGCATGCACGCCACCGACCGGGTCAGCTATGGCACCGTCTACTATCCCCTCACCTTCGTCATTCTCATATCGCTTTTCTGGCACCGGGACCCGGTGGCCCTGCAGGTGGCCATTCTGCTCCTGGCCTTTGCCGATCCGCTGGCGGCGTGGGTGGGGCAAAGGTGCGGGCGGATAAGTTTCACCCTCTGGCGCGATCCCAAAACAGTCCCGGGATCGACAGCCATGTTCCTCGGCTCGGGCCTGCTGGCCTTTCTGGGACTGGTATTCCTTATCCCACCCAGCGGCAGTCCCAGCCTGCCCTGGCCGCAGCTGCTTACGGCTGTGATCGTGCTGGCCACCCTGGCCGCCTTTGCCGAAGCCCAATCCAGCCAGGGCTCCGATAACCTCACGGTGCCCCTCGCTGCTGCCCTCTTCGTCTTCCTGTTCCGGTCGCTGCCGGCGGCGGAATTCCTGCCGTTTATCCTGTGGGTGGTATGCTCAGCTGTATTTCTGGGACTGGCGGCCTGGCTGAAAGCCCTGGCCCTCAGCGGCGCCCTCACCGCCTGGGGTATGGGAATCCTAATCTTCCTGGCCGGGGGCTGGAAATGGGTCCTGCCCATCGTGGCTTTCTTCATCCTCAGCTCCATCCTCACGCGCCTTAACCGCAGTGCCCTTGTAACTTCCAATCCAGGCCCCGGCGCCGGCCACCGCAACCTGGTGCAAGTGTTTGCCAATGGGGGCGTTCCGCTACTCGTGGCCGCCGTCTACGGCATCTGGAAATTGGAGCCGCTCTACCTCGTGTTCCTGGCCGCCCTGGCAGCTGCTACCGCTGATACCTGGGGCACCGAAATCGGCGGCTGGTCCCGCCGCCAACCTCGCAATATCGTCACCTGGCGGCAGGTGGCCAAAGGGGACTCCGGCGGGGTGACGCTGATTGGTACCGTCGGCACTCTGGCCGGGGCCGCCTGTCTGGCCGCCGTCGGATTAGCACTCCATACCAAACTGCTAAGTGGCATCGATTGGCTCGCCATCACCGCTATTGGATTCCTCGCCGCTACTCTTGATAGCTTGCTGGGTGCCACCGTCCAGGCCAGGTACCTCATACCGGCTACGGGCAAAATCACTGAAAACCGGACCGATGGCAGTCAGGAAATGGTCCTGCATAGCGGCTGGTCGTGGCTCGACAATAATATGGTTAACCTGGCCTGTACCGGCAGCGGAGCGGCCCTGGGCCTGCTCTGGCTGGCAGCCTGACAACGGGCGGAACGGGGATGCAGCAGCAGGAGGCGCGCTCCCTGATACCCACTCCCCGGCAGCAGCAGGCTGAAACCCACCCCCTGGCCCCGCTCATGATCCTGGCCGGGGCTGGCACCGGCAAAACGACTACCCTTATCCGCCGCATCGCCCACCTGATCCAGGATAAAAGCCTCCCACCCGATCAAATCCTCGCCCTGACCTTCTCCGAAAAAGCCGCCGCTGAACTGCGCCAGCGTATCGACGAGACTACCGGTCAGGGCCGGTCCCTCACCGCTACCACCTTCCACGCCTTCTGCTACCAGGTGGTCCTGGAATTCAAACCGGAGTTCAGGTCACGGACTCTGATGACCGAGGGGGATATCCTCTTTCTCCTGCGTGAGCACTACCGCGAATTGGATGACCTGCAGTCAGCGGTCTTCCGGCGGGAGCCCGTCCGCGCCGTCAAAGCCTTTAAGGGCTTTTTCGACCGCCTGCGGGACGAACTGATCCAGCCAGCCCACTTCCCCACCCTCCTCGACCACTCCAGAGATCAGCTGGCCCAGGAAGCCGCCGAGGAATGGCAGGAGACCTACAACCAGCTCATAGATCACTGCACCGTGTTCCCCCGCTACCAGCAGTGGAAAGCCGCAGCCGGGCTGGTGGATTACGGGGACATGGTCTACGAATGCTGGCGCCTTATCGAGTCCCAGCCGGACGCCCGTCGGGCCCTCCAGCTGCGCTACCACACCATCATCGTGGATGAATTCCAGGACAACAACTACGCCTTGAACATGATCGTTGGACGCCTCGCCGAACAGTACCACAGCGTCACCGTCGTCGGTGATGACGATCAGTGCATCTACAGTTTCCGGGGCGCCAGCGCCTACAACCTCCGCGACTTCCGCCAACGATATCACTTGGTGCCGGGCTATGGTGAAATCGTCCTGGATGAAAACCACCGCTCCACCCAGCCCATCCTGGACTTGGCCAACGATGTGATCAGGCACAATACGGGCCGCCAGAGCAAGCGCCTCAAGGCTGGCAAAAGCCGTCGCGCAGGCCCCCTGCCGGAACTGGCCGTTGGCAGCCCCGCCGCTCAGGTGGCCTACCTGGCAGAGACCATTACCGACATGGTTGCAAACGGCAAGGCCGCCCTGGGCGCCATCGCCGTCCTGGTCCGCACCCACCGCCAGGCACGAGAAGTGGCAGCCGGCCTCGCCGAGAGCGATATACCCTGCCAGTACCTGAACGTACGCTTCTTCCAGCTGCCGGCCGTCCGTACGGCCCTGGCCTGGTGTACCGCCGTCGCTGGTTCCCCCGGCGCTCACATAGCCCTCTACCGCCTGATCACACAGCGCTTCGGACTACCGGCGGCAGCCAAACTGCAAGATGTCCTCCGGCTTATAAATGATAAGGGGCGGGAAGATATTTCCCTCCAGGCATCAGCTTCGGAAGAGGACAAATCCCTGGTCGCGCTGGTAGCCCTGATTTCAGCCCTCCGCCGCGAGAGCACCGAACTGGATGCTGGCCGGATGCTGTGGCGCATCCTCGTCACCAGCGGCATCTATCGACAGCACTTCCGGACCGGGTTCCTGGAAGATCAACTGGCGCTCACCAACCTGACCCTCTTGCTTGAGATGGCCCGGGATTTTGCCGCCCGTCAACCCGACAATTGCATGAAGCGGTTCGTTCAGTACATGGAAGTGATGCAGGAGGCCGAGGCGGTGGAGGCCCGGTTGCCCGAAATAGACGCCGCCGATGCCGTCCAGGTGCTGACTGTCCATGCCGCCAAAGGGAAGGAGTTCCCGGTGGTATTCCTCCCCTTTCTGCAAAGTGCCCGCTTCCCCCTCAACTACCGCCCCCCTGACGTGGTGGAATCCCCGCCCCCGGAATGGCATCTCTGGCAAGCAGATCCCGCCCTCAGTGGCAAAACGGCCCACCTGGAAGAGGAGCGGCGACTACTCTACGTGGCCATCACCAGGGCCAAACAGCGGCTGATTATCCTCACCACCCCCAAGCGCCGGTCACCATTTATCAGTAACTTACCTGCCGAACTGGTGACCGAGAGAACACTCGTGGAAGCCGATACCCAGAAGGAACAAAGCCGCTCGAGCAGGCTGCGCACCGAATTGAAACAGCGCCTTGCCCGGGAACTGTCCCGGGGCGCTTACCAGCAGGCCCACCAGCTGGTCGACGCCCTCCGCCTTATCGACCAGCACGATGCCGGCCTTAAACCTGACTTCAGCACCCATCCCCTGGGCGATGAGCTGCAAGAACGTCTCGCGCCGGATGAAGTGCAGCCCCCCAGCCCGGAAAGCGAACCAACTACCCTCACCCTTTCCGCCAGCGCTATCAGCAGCTATGAAACCTGCCCCCTGCAGTACCGCTTTGCTCATGTAGATAACATCCCCGGCAAGGAGGATAAACCCTACCTGACCTTTGGTCGCATTATTCACTCCGTTCTGGAGGCGTTCCATCGCCCCGGGCGGCAGGAAC
>JBGVTM010000038.1 GCA_041862535.1 Candidatus Neomarinimicrobiota bacterium
CAATTGCGCTTTGATCCCGCGACCGGTGAACCGCTGCCGTTCCCGTCTGCTGCCAAAAGGCCCGCATTAGCTCCGGCTGAAGTACCCGCTTTGAGACCGTAGCGGAAGTCATAAAACTGGCCGTAGCCGAGGCTGCCAAGCACCACGAACGCGGCATCTGGCAGGTTGGTGGCGGTCTGCTAGGGTGCGGCAGTATCGTGCTGGGGGGAATCGTAGGCGCCGGCCTCTTTGAAAATCTTGGTGGTTTCATCATTGGTGCCGGTGTGGGTGGAGTTGGCGTGGCTGAAATCCTGGCCAGCACGGCTACTGCCATACCTATGCCGCCGGAGCTGGAGCAGGCAAACCCCCAGCTGCGCGAAAAATACCGCCAGGCCTACCGGGATCAGACACGGGTATTGAGAAGAAAAAGCATATATAATGGGATGATAGGTGTGGCCTGCGCGACTGGCCTTGGCTTGTTGTTGTTGGTTGCTATGGCCTCCTAAAAATACGGGCTCCAGGGAGCCAGGCCCGCCGTTATCCGGTGCCGTATGTGATGCTTTACTGGATCACAAGCGGAGCGTGAATACTAAGGAGAAAGCAATGCTTTTTCGGTTACCATCAGCAAGAGCGGTATTGTTTCTGTCTCTAGGCGTCGTCTTGCACGGACGGCCGGCACCCGCTGATACCCTCCTTTATGATACTACCCTGCCGCTCTCAAAAAGAATCTTCATCGCGCCGATAATCCTCTACCAGCGGCTGTCCTACAAGGTCCCGCTGCTGAACTGCCAGTTTGAACCCAGCTGCTCGAGCTTCATGGTCGAATCTATTTCCCGGCACGGGGTGGCTGGGGGTCTGATCCTGGGCGCCGACCGGATCGTGCGCTGCAATCCCTGGGCCTTCCACTACCATCTTCGCAGTCATGCCAGCCCTTTCAGCGATGACGGTCCCCTTCTGGACCCGGTGCCTGCTGTTCTGGAGTCCCGCAAGTTGCGGCTGGATGCGCCCCTGTTACTGCTTCCCGGCTTTGGCCGTGTCCGGGCCGGCCGGACCGGCGATGGCCTGGTGAGCTGCTTGATGATTACTTCGCTCGCGGTATCCGCCCACCGCATGAACCGGGAACAGAAGCCAATTCGGGCCGGGTGTCTGGGAATTTTATCTGTTATATTCTGGCTGGCCGATATCAAGAGTGCTACTGAGTACTATCCTCATGACTATGCGAAGCAGAAAGTCGAATCCGTCAGCCGTCTATCGCAGCCAGCGCCGGAAGAATACGGGGAGCTGATAGACTGTGCCCAGGATTAGCTCCTTCGCGACCGCTGCCGGTGTGGCGCTGCTGGGCATCGGAGGCTGGGGCTGTGACCCGATCGTCACCATCTTCGACGACGTGGAGCAGCCGCAGTATTACCAGGCGGCCAAGATTGATCCGCCCGCTTCGAAGGATACCCTCACGGTCATGACCTGGAATATCAAGTATGGCGGTGGGGCCATCGACTTCTGGTGGGCCTGCTACGACGACCGGGTCTTGATGACCGAGGACGAGGTGCTGGGCAATCTGGAAGTGCTGGCGGAGAAGATCCGCGCCGTGGACCCGGACATCCTCCTGCTGCAGGAAGTAGACGTGGATTCCAAGCGCTCTGCCTATGTGGACCAGATGCAGTATCTGCTGGATAACACCGCCTTGAACTATGGGGTGTACGCCTCCATGTGGCGGACCCAGTTTGCCCCGTCGGACGGACTGGGGCGCACCGATATCGGCCCTGCCATCCTGGCGCGCTGGCCTTTGGGCGAGGCCGAACGCATCGCCCTGGCCCTGCGGACCGATCAGGACGCTGTTACGAAATACTTTTACCTGCGGCGCTGCATCGTCAAGGCCAATCTGCAGCTCCCGGGCCGGGACGATTTCTACCTCGTCAATGTCCACACCTCCGCCTGGCAGGCCGAAACCAAGGTGAAACACATCGACCGCTTCAAGGCGGAGCTGGATCTAATCGACGCCGGAGGCGGCCTGTTTGTGGCCGGCGGCGATTTCAATACGCTCCCCCCGGCACCATTAAAGTGAAGGACTTCCCCGACTCGAAGTGCGAAGGCGGGGACTTTGAGGGCGGCGATTATAGTCAGGAAATAGGCTGGCTGGATGAGCTCTATGCCGACTATCAACCCGCCGTCGCCCTGGAAAAATATCAACAGCCCGCCCGGCAGGCTCGCTATTTCAGCTTCGGTGACAAGCCCGATTCACTCGGCTTCACCCGCAAACTCGATTATCTCTTCACCAATCTGGCCTGGGTCCCCGGTTCCGATAGTACCCACCAGGACATCGCCTCCCCGGGAAGAACCCTCTCCGACCACTGTCCCGTTTCCGTTCGGATAACGCTCCCGTGAAAACCATGCCTCAGCGATTGGATTGGTATGTCGTGCTGCTTGGCCTGTGGCTGGCTCTGCCACCTGCCGCCCTGCCGGCGCATGATGGCCCCTGGTCTGCCGGCACCGCCTGCACCCTGCCCAGGGGACGCTGGGAAAAAGGGCTGTTTCAACCCCTGCGCTATGGGCAGACGGATCGCCTGGAGTGGGCCGTTCATCCCCTGCTCGGTATGGTACTGCCTAATTTTCAGGTCAAAGTGGCCCACCGCCAGTGGCACGGCTGGAATCTGGCCTCACGCTACAGCTTCCACTACCCCACACCGTTACTGCGGCTCGTCAGGCGGCCGGATATCGGCGGCCTGATCTCGCCCGAAGGCGATATCGCCGACATTCCCCCCATCCTGGCCGCGCGCGGTGAGCTGCTGGCCACCAGGGCGCTGAATCCCTTCCTCCAACTGACCGGCCGGGGCGGGGTGGGCCTGGCTGTCAAATCCGGCGAACTGGATCAGCGCGCCAGCATCGACCTCCCCCTGGTTTACCCCCGCATGGCCCTGTATTACCACGGCTATCAACTGAACCTGGGGCTGAACTTGCGGGGGGACCTTTCCGGAAAGTGGACCTTTTCCGTTGATGGGAATATGTTGATGATTCCGGGTGCGGAAGAGGCCTTCGCCTTCGAGCTCGGGGGCTGGCTCAGCTGGCGTAAAAACGGCCGCTTCCGGCTCCTCATCGGGTATCTGTTGACCTATGCGGACTACCCGTTTGGAACCCACTGGCAGCTAATGCCCTTCCCCCTGGCCTTTGGTCCCGACTGGCGCAAGCTGCCCTTCCCCATCATCGACCTGCAGTGGGCCCGGCAGCGACGGGTCAGGAAGTGATCTTCCTGACATCTATGCATCAGGTCAAATCCCTGGGTCCTGTATTGGGCGTACCTCCAGCCCATTAGCCGCCAGAAAGGTAACCAGACCCGCCAGGTCAATGTATTGATGGGCCCGAATACCCAGTTCCCGGGCCGCCGCTACGTTGTCCCGCTTGTCATCCACGAACAAGGCCTGCCCCGCCGGGGTGCCCGTTACGCGCAGAGCATAACGAAATATCTCCCTTTCCGGTTTGCGGTAACCTACCTCGTAGGAGCAGATCACACCGTCTACCTGCGACATGAACGGGTAATTCTTCCGCAGATAGTCGATGTGTATGTGATTGCTGTTAGTCAGCAGCCACACCCGGGCCTGCTTTCTCAGGGCCGGCAAAAGTCCGGCGGCGGGCATTTCACTCTTCAGCAGTCCCAGCCAGAAGCGCTCGAAAGCCGCGTAGGATAGCGGTTTCTCTGTTGGGGCATCTTCGAAAACGGCGCTGTAATAATCCCGCAGGGTGATCTTGCCCCGCTCCAGGGTATAGAGGGCCTCGCTTCCCATCCGGGTGCCTAGCCATTCGGGGGCCAGGCCGGTCAGGCGGACGATCTCAGCCAGGCCACCCCGCTCATTTACCTCCACCAGGACACTCCCGATGTCGAAAAAGATGATACTGGCAGTCGCTGGTGGATCAGGCATTGCGGATCATTCCGTCGCTCGATTTTCCCTCAGGCCTGCTCAGGCGGCAGCCGCCGGCCGCCCAACAGGGCCACGTAAATCTGCAGCTCACTGTCCGGATTGAGCGGCGTCCGCTTATAGTCACCCCATTTTTCGATCACCCGGAATCCGGTATCGTGGAGCAGACGGTCCATGGTATCGGGGTAATACATGCGCAGGGTGAAGTCGATGACCAGAAAGTCTTTCTTCTCGGACGTGGAATAATACCACCGCAGGTGATTCAGCTCGGTCTCCGGATCGTAGCTGTTGCTCTCCTCGACATTGACCGTCGCCCCGGTCCCTGGGTCGGCGTAGGCCTTGGCCGGGACCCGCTGGCACTCCGGATGGTACAGAAACAGCGGATCAGGGACGAAGATATCTATAACGAAGCGGGTGCTCTCGTGGCAATGCTCCCGCACACAGCCCAGGGCGGCCAGGGCATCCTCATCCGTGAGTAAATGCAGGAAGGAATTGAAGCCGATGAAGATCAGGTCAAAGGTCTCGTCCAGGTGAAAGTTGCGGATGTCGCCCCGGACCAGGCGGACCCGCCTGCCGAAGGGAGCCAGCTTGTCGCGGGCCCGCTGCAGAAAGGCTTCCGAAATCTCGATCCCGGTATATCTGGCCTTGGTCTTCAACACCGGCAGCGCCAGCCGGCCCGTACCGGCCGCCAATTCCAGCACCCGCGGCCCATACTCCCTGGCCAGGGCCTCCCAGAAGGCTAGATCGTTGATCTTCCACCAGTGCTCGGCATCGTACCGGACGGCATCCCGATAGATAGGCAGCTCACACCCGCTGGATAGGTCTGACATAGCAGCATAAATATAAGCCTTGAGATGCTATTGGTGGGACAGTAGGAGGGCCCGTCGGGGCAATTTTCACCGTCCCGGGCTATAAATCTCAATTTTTATGGCTGTTACTATTAATAATTGGCAAAAGCTGCCGATACCGGTAATAGAGAGGTCTGGTTGCTGAGATGATTACACCGGTTTACAGCCCTCAGGTGGGGTCTGCCCTGTTCACTGCCGGGCACAAGCCACCCTTGCCTTCCAGCAGAAGGGAGACAACCCTGGTTAGCCAGGACCAGACCGACGTATCTGCTGATCTTTCCCCCCTGGCGGTCCTGCTTTCCGAAGAAGGCCTGGACTTTAGCGCCTCCTCAGTGGAAGCGGTAGCTGCTAGCATGGACTTCAACCTGGAGTTTACTTCCAGCTCCGTCGAGCGCCTTTCGGTATCGGGCTACTATTCCGAAGAAACCGAGTCGTTGAACCTTTCGTGGCACTTCATTTTCCAGCAGGAAGTGGCCGTCGACGGTCGGTCGGAGGTGCGTACCTTCGAAGCCGATCTCAATGTCAGCGTCTCCCAGGTCAGCCGCAAAACCGTGACTCCGTTTACCTACAAAGAGGATATTCTATCGCTCGTCCGCCGGCTGATGCAAAGTATCAACGAGATCGCCGCTGATGACGACCGGGTCTTGGGTGGCGTGGTGCTCGATTATAAAGACTTTCGCGAGATTTTTGCCTTGGACAATGGCCGGCTGGCCCACGACCTCATGGCACTGATCGAGCTGACCATCATGCTCGCCCGCCTCAAGCAGTTGCTGGATAATAATGAGGATGTGGTGATCCTGGCCCCGGAGCGTCAGGAAATCAGAGGCGTTTCAGTGACTGAGGCCAGCATGAGGGTGGGGAGCTTCCATCTGGAGATCAGGGATGTCACCACGGAGCTCTCCACCCCTGATGCCGGTGTACCAGCCGCCGCTGACACCCAGGACGGCGAAGTAAATCAGCAATGGGCCTCCCAGGCTGCGGAAGAGCCGGTTCCTGAAAACACTCCCGTGCCCTCCTAGACCGGGCTGAATCGACCCCCTACCGGCAGGTCAGTGGAACTTGCCGCTCGTGAGAACATTCAGTCGGACTGAGTACCAGTCGCCATTAGCTGGGTGATAGCTTCGCGCTCAGCCTGGATGCGCTCAGCGTCGGCCCCCTTGGCTTCCAGCATGTCCAGTACCTGGAGGGCTTGTTGATACAGGCCCTGGACCTTATAGATTGTCGCTAGAGTGAAAGTAGCCAGTTGCGGATCGATCCAGAGTGGCCCCCTGCCTGCGGCTGCTTCGGCCGCCTCCACGGCCAGCTCCTCTTCCTCCGGACCCCATTCCTCTGCTGTTGGCGTCTCCCGCTCCAGGGACGTTTCGGGTGGACGCTCCACCTGGGGTGCGGTGATGCTGGGCCCAAACCGCTCTCCGGCCAGATCCTCCCCGTCGTGGGCCGCCCGGTCTAAAACCTCCCGCTCCTGTTCGGCTTCCTTTTCCAATGACACCACGTCAGGATGATAGGGCTCGGCTGCCTTCGCTTCCCCCGCAACTGGTTGCGTTTCCGGCTCCGCCTCAGGTTCGGCCTCCTCAGCCGCTGCCGCCAGCTCTCCGGGCTCAAAGGGCTCCCGCTCTAAATCCTTATCTTCCTTCCTTACCCTGGTGATAGATCCGGCCTCCAGTTCGACTTTTTCGCGGACAACCTCTTCGCCTGGCAAAACGCTTTCCTCCGCCAGGTCTTTCTCTTTCAAGGTCTCCTTATCGAGCGTCTCGCGCTCCCTCTTCTCCGCTTCCGTGGCTGGCACCTCACCCGGCCAGGTCGGCTCCTCCGCCTTCTCTTCAATGGCCAGGCCCGCTTCGTCTAGCCCTTCCCTTTCGATGGCCGCCGTCCCCGGCTCAAATTCCTCAGCCTGCTCTTCATCCTCCGGGACCGCCGTTTCAAGCCCTGCCCCCGGCTCAGCCTCCCCCTCTGAGGGAATACTACCCGGTAAAACCGGTTCGGCCTCCAGGATTTGAGCCTTTCTCGACCCCGCCTCCAGGTCCTCTTCTAACTGTTCGGTCGCTTCAGGTGCCGCGGTGCCCGGTTCAACAGGTGCTTCTTCAGCTCTCTTTACCACCGCTATGGTATCAATGACCTCACTTACGGTTTCCGTTTCTGCGACTAGCGCAACACCGGGCTCGAATAATGCTCGCTCCTCGT
>JBGVTM010000039.1 GCA_041862535.1 Candidatus Neomarinimicrobiota bacterium
CCGGGCCAACCAGAACGGAGCCGCCATCAATCTCGACCGCACCGGTTTTGCCCCAGAAGGAAAGTCGATAGCTGCCGTCACCAGCTGGACAGGGAATATCGATCCAGGCTATCGGCTGGTCGCACCCACCACCGATCAGTAGCGAGCGCGTTCCTTGTCCGGGGGCCGGGTCCTCGACAAACATCCTGTAACTGAGACCGATCCAGTCGCTAGTATCCTCCGGAACTTCGAACGAGTTGCTGTAGATTACCAGGGAATCCGTACCGGCTGTCTGGGCCTGGAGGATGCAAAACAGCACGCCACAAAGATAAATGAAACAGAAGGCTCGGAACATATCCTACACGACTCCCAAAATTCATTATCACAGAACTATATTTTTGCCCCCGCTCAAGCAGCACCAGCTTGCCGGCCCTGGTGCGGCCCGCTGATGCTCGGGCTAGAACTTCAGCCCGATGCGGCCGGCGATGCCCAGATCATAGGGGTATAGCTTCGAGTTCACTAAAAAGCTGGCAAACACACCGACCCCGATGACCGGCCCCACATCTGCCGGTGATAGATATACGACGCCTGGATTCAATAAAGCACCGAAATAGAAGGCCGTTTTCTTATAGTCGCCGTAATCGATGGTCTCGTTCCCCGTCAGGATGTCGATATCCATGAGCAAGACCACCTCCTCCAGCTGCATGGGCCGGAACATGGTGCTGCCGAAGCCGAAAGAGATCATTCGACCTGAATACTTGCCATCCGGGCTGACCACATCCAGGTTCGTCAGGGTAAACGAGGGAACCATATTAGTGGTGCCAGGCTGCAATTTTTTCCGGTATATATAACAATTCAGCACAAAGCCGTTGCCATAGGTGCCGTACCAGCCGCTGAGGGTAGCCATATGATCGCTTTCAGGAACGAGGGGGGCTTTTTTCGAGACGGACGGCGGCTCCTCCGCCGCTGCCGGCGATGCATACAGCACCTCCCGGGTCTCAAGTACCCGTTCGGTCGTTAGCCAGGGGGCCGCGTTGAACTGGTTCAGGCACCCGGTCAGTGCCTTCCGGATATTACGCGGGTGATGCGCGGTAACATCGAGCCCACTCGACTTGGCAGTCTCTTCCGCCTCGTAGACTTTCGCCACCAGCGAGTCCCGGTCTTCGAAGAACACCAGCCGCGTCCGGGCCAGGGCGACCTCAGCTGTCAACGTCGTTTGTTCACCAACCTCAAGCTCGGCAATCTGGACGATGACCGGCACCAGGCTGGTATCCTCTCCGAAACTGGCTTTCAGCAGTCCTTCAATGGCGGGCTGCAGCCCATCCTGCACCTGAACCCGGACTTTCTTGTTGAATAAACCGACCTGCGCGAAACCGATGTCATCCTGCTGCGTCCGGGCATCCACCACCGCACTCACGTAAAAACTCGCCGGGGACTGCAGCTTGATAGGCTGGGAAGGAATTTCAATGACATGTTGCTGGGGCTTCAGCGGAACAGCAGCCAGGAAAGCGCTGAATAACAGTATGGATCGCAGCATTCTTTTATAGCCTCACTGGTTACCGGTGATGGTTATGAAGGGATTCTGACATATTACGACAGGCAATTAACCTGGCCATATATCCGTATTTTCCCTAGTTAAATCTTACGCAGATAGGCTGCATTTTTCAACTTACATTTTAATATCTGAACGTTAACACTTGTCAGCGATGTCAAATCCGGCGATAGGTTTCGAGGCTGGACTACCACGGGATCCTAGACCGGGCCCGGTTAGGCTGGAGCATGATTTGGGCGCGTTACTATAGTCTCCAAGCATAAAAGTCCTGTGTTCATACAAGAAACCACCCTTACAGGCAGGTTACTCGATACGCTGCCATGTCCGACGAGAGAGGCAGGCGCAATGAACTAGTTCGAGCCGGAAGTATCAGGGGGTAGTAGTAGTCGGAGAGGGCATTTCCTGCCGGAGCTGCATGACCCAGTCGAACATGGTGGTATCCATCAGCAGGCCTCGCAGTTTATCCAGATTAGGATCGATCCACGAGTGCCACTGCTGTTGCATTTCGGGCGTCAGCTCCAGGACCTGGAGGCCGTATTCCTTCATCACCCGGATGGCTTCGTCGCTCTGATAGCGAATCTCTTCCATCATCCGCGCTTCCTGTCGCTCGGCAGCAGCCCGCAGTTTGGGGTGCAGCTCGGCGGGGATCTGGTTCCAGGCCTGCTTGGTGATGAGAATGCCGCCGGTCATGGCACCCCAACGGATGGGCGTCATGTACTTGGCGATACCGAACCATTGGAAGGTGGCGGCGGTGAGGGGGGTTGTGGATATGGCATCAATCATACCCGTCTGGAGACCGGGCAGAATATCCGGGGCCGCCAGACTGACGGAATGGAAGCCCTCCGATTTCCAGATCCCCTCGACATTCGGTCCGTCGGTCCAGGTGAAGATGCGGCGCTGGCGCAGGTCGTTCGGGGTATAAACCGGCTGTCTACTGAACCAGTAGGTCCAGCCCACGTCGGCCCAGGCCAACACGATGAAGCCCGCCTTTTCGAGTCGCCGGGTCAGTTCGCCTTCGATTTGAGCGCGGAGCCAGTCCAACTGATTGAATTCCTGAATCATCAGCGGCAATGAGAAGGCCCAGACGCCGGGGTCGATTTCACTGATGCCCGCCGCGGTCATGGCCGTCGCCTGGACATGGTTGAGAAGCATCTTGGTAATGACATCCCCTTCATCACCAGCCACCCCGCCCGGATAAATTCTCACCTGCACCCGGTCATCGGTGACCTCCTGCCACTCTTCAGCGACCTCCAACAGCAAATCATACCAGGGTGAGCCAACGGGCGCCAGCGTAGCCAATTTGATGATAACCGGCTTGGGCGAAGGGCTATACGATAGGGACAAAAGAGCCGCCCCGATTAAGAAGAGACGGAAATAACTGTGTCTGAAAGGGGACATAGGCATCAAGCGCGAATATGAAGAATCCATTCTAAACAAATGTACACACAACCATAGAAGCAATCAAAGGGGGGCACACCCTCAAAATGCACATCAGCGCACCAGAATGCGATCAATTTACCGCACGGTTCTGAAATTCCCCGACGAGCCAACAGCAAAAAGCCCCGGGAGAGACCCCGGGGCTTCAGCGGCGCTACTCGGTCGAGACCGGTCGGGCCAGTATTAACAAAAGCAGGCGCTCATCAGCGGAACCAGCCGCCTCGATGATCCCGGCCCAGCCGGCCCTTGCCGAAACCGCGTTTGAAGGGTCGTGAATCGAAGATCTCCCGCTGCTCGGGGGTCAAAACCGCCCTTACGTCGAGCTGATGGTTCACGCGCAGTTTCTGAATCGCCCCTTGCTTGGCATTGATTTTGTCCAGGGTGGCATCGATGGCCTTTTTATTAGGGCTCACGGCCCGTAGCTGCTCCTGGAGCTCCAGGCGGAGCTTCTGCAGGTCGGCCCGCAGGTCGATAACCTGCGTCTGGAACTGGGTGCCCAGCTTGGTAATCTGCTCCTGCTGCTCCTTGGTGAGTTTCAAATCCTCATTCCATAACAACCGACACATGCCGGGACCATACCACGACTGGGCAAAGACCATCGTTCCCGATACCAGCAAGAAGGGAAGCAGTTTCTTGATCATTGACCATCTCCTTTCATCCGCTAAATCTTTCGCTGTTGGAATCATTTCCGATCTATTAGACGCCTGCATAGTAAAAAGGTTAATTGGGCCGGCAGGCAGATGATTGGTGTTAGGCATACAGCCAGAGGGCCTGGTAAGGCTCCACCGAAATTGACAGGCGTTCTCCCTTGACTGGATAGTCAAGAGCGCCGATCAGGTCTCGCCAGATATTCTTTTCAGGGAGGCCCCACTCCGCCGGCAATATTTGTACACTTTGAGGGTTCTGAGAAACGTTGACCAGGCACAGTATCGTTTCTTCTCCAGCTGGTGCTGTTCGGACCAGCGTAAACAGGGCCTCATGCAGTGGGAGTACCCGCTGTTCCCCATTGGGATGGAAGGCGGGGTGCTTCCGCCGCTGCTGCAGCAGGTGCCGGTACCCTGAAAATACCTTATGTTTGAGTGAATCGGCCTGGGCCAATTCGTCCTCGAGGCTTGCTCGCTGGAATTTCTCCCGGTTGATAGAGCGGGCCCGCCCCGTCGCAAGCACTCCCTGATGGAAGTTGCGCGAACCGAAGAGGCTGTGAATGTAGATGCCAGGCACGCCGGCCAGGGACAGCATGACGACCTGCGAGGCTAGAAAACGACGGGTATCCTTGTCGGGCTGCGGCTCGCGGGGGTCGTTGAGGGCGTCGAATAGCGTAATGTTCAGTTCGTAGACACTCTGTGAGCCATCAGGATTCGTTTTGTAGGAGACTTTCCCGCCCAGGGCCAGGGTGCGCTCAATCAACGCCTGGACTGCCCCCTCCTGGACCAACCCGCGCAGGGGCATCAAGCCGATGCCGTCATGCGAAGCGGTAAAGTTGAAGAAAGTGCAAGCCGGAGCAGGTGACTTCAAGGTACTCGCCCATGCGGTCAAATCTCGGGCACATCCCATGTGAAAGGCATGTAACAGCAGGGGAGCTAAGGGGAACTGGTAGACCATCTGGGCCTCATCATAATGTCCCGTTCCCGGCCGGGGTTCCCCGAAATAGCTGACGTTCTCTTCATGGGGCACGTTAGTCTCGGTGAGGAGCAGTACCCCCGGCGCGACCGACTCCATTATCGCCCGGAATAATTTCACCACCCGGTGGGTCTGCGGCAGATGGATACAGGAGGTACCCCGCTCCTTCCACAGGTAGGCGATAGCGTCCAGGCGGATGATTTCGGCCCCGTGCTCGACATAGAAAAGGAGCAGATCTATAATTTCTAACAGAACCTGGGGATTGGCGTAGTTGAGATCGATCTGGTCACTACTGAAGGTGGTCCACACGTGACGGGGGCCGCTGACGGTATCGAAGGACGTGAGCAGGGGTGCGGCGCGGGGGCGGACAACCGCGGATAGATCGGTGCTTGGATCCTCGGTTATAAAGTAGTCCACATAGGGCGCTTGACCGTGCAGGAAACCCCGGAACCAGGCACTCTGGCTGGAGATATGATTGATCACGGCATCGAACATCAGCCGAAAGTTCCGCCCGATGGAGCCGATATCGCCCCAGGTCCCAAGCTCAGGGTCTATCCGGCGATAGTCAATCACCGAGAAACCGTCATCGCTCGAGTAAGGGAAAAACGGAAGCAGATGGACTCCACTGACGGCCTTGGTCAGGTATTTATTCAGGAACTCAGCCAGGGTTTGAAGGGGCGGCTGGCCGGGCTCGCGAATCTGATCGCCGTAAGTTATCAGGAAGGCATCGCGTTCGGTCAGGCTTTCGGCAGGTATTGCGGTTCTTTCCAGTAAGCGGGAGTTGCGATGTCGGAATTCCTCCAGGGATCGCCGTAGTTGCGGCCAGACGGCTTTTGAGGTTTCCTTTCCGTACAGAAAGGTCAAATGATCCTGGATGCGACTTTCTGCCGTCAATCTGGAACGCTCCTATCGGCAGACTGCGCGTCATCCAGGGGGATAATTTCCCAGAAGGTATTCGGCAATTGAGCCGTCCGGACTGCGTCCGGGTCCAATCCCTGGAAGCGGATTTTAAGAAGGAGAATCGGGATGCGGTGTGTGACTAGGCCGATACTATGCCCTTGATGGCGGGAGACCAGATCATCC
>JBGVTM010000040.1 GCA_041862535.1 Candidatus Neomarinimicrobiota bacterium
TCAGCGGCTTTGGTTATATAACAATTACGTCGGAGAACGGCAGGCAGGGACTGGAAAAGATCAACGCGATGCTTCCGGATCTCATCCTTACCGATGTGAATATGCCGGGGATGGATGGCTATGAGCTGTGTAAGGCGGTGAAGGAAAATCCGGCCACCGAGGATATTCCCATCATTCTGGTGACGGCGCAGGATGATCGGCAAAGCTTGGTCCGGGGCCTGAGTATCGGGGCAGACGATTTTCTGATTAAGCCGGTAAACCTGAGCGAGCTTCAGGCCCGTGTGCGCAACCTGTTGCTGGTGAAAGATTACCGGGACCATATGAAGCGCTATACTGCCGAGCTGGAAACCCAGGTGTCCATCCGCACTGAAGAGCTGCACCAGGCCTTTGAGCAGCTGAAGAAGGTCAATCTCCAGCTGAAGGAATCCACGCTGGATACTATCCGGCACCTCTCCACAGCTGCGGAATACCGTGACACCGACACCGGTGCCCACATTTGGCGAATAAGCCATTTTACACACGCCATTGCTCACCAGATAGGGTTGTCTTCCGAGCTGGTGGACAAGATCCTCTATGCCAGTCCCATGCATGATGTGGGCAAAATCGGCACCCCGGACCACATCCTGTTGAAACCGGGCAAGCTGACCCGCGATGAGAAGAAAATTATGGAGAGGCACACGCTCATTGGTGAGCAAATACTGAAAGGTACCGATCAGCCGCTCCTGACAATGGCCTGTGAGATTGCCGGTGGGCATCATGAGCGGTGGGATGGGAATGGATACCCCCGGGGGCTTGCGGGGGAGGAGATTCCCCTGACGGCTCGCATCGTGACAGTGGCCGATGTTTTCGATGCCCTCACCACCAAGCGGGTCTACAAGGAGGCCTGGCCTGCGGAAGAGGCCTTAGATTACATTAAAGAGCAGTCCGGCTTCCATTTTGATCCCACCTGCGTGGATGCTTTTCTGAAAATTAAGGACGAGATCTTAGATTTGAAGTACGCCCGACAGGATGGCCAGGCCTGAGACATGTCTTCATCACAACCAGAAATCTCTACCGATTATCGTATCACCCTTAACGAGAGCATTCGCCGCAAGATTCATGCGCTCCAGACTATGGTGCGGAAGATTGTTCACGAGACTAACAATTATTATAGTATTCTGCAGGGATATGTCTCGCTGTTGGAGATCCAATTGGCGGATAAGGAGGATCTCCGCAAATTCCTGCCCCCGATGGACGAGGCTTTGCGGGCAGGCATTAAACTCAACGAGCGCTTGGCAGGCCTCTATCAAGCCCGCCAGATAATGGTCGCTGAGACCGATTTTGCAGGTTTAGTAGGAGAGGTTTGCGCCGGTTTTGCCCGGGAACAGAACTTTACGGTGGCCGTTGCCGTGGAGGGTGATCTGGAGCCGATACCCCTGGAAGAGCCCGCGGTCCGGGCGTTAGTAACAAACCTTTGTCATCTGGCTAAAGAGACCAACACAACACCTGCGAGTATAACTTTGTGCCCCGTGGAATTGGACGAGAAGGCCCTCATGCCCATGATTTTTGATAGCCGCTCCGGACCTTACATCTGCTTGCGGATGGCCATCTCTCTGGCTGACTATTCCCAGGAAGAGGAAACCGAATTTCTAAATCCATTTGCGCTCGACCCGGACAGTACCAGGGACCTGGGCCTGCCTCTGCTTTTCAATACCTTGCGCAATCACGGCGGCAATCTGGATGTGGCCCTTCAGAATGAATGTATCACCCTGGCAATTTATTTTCCTCAGTAATAAAGATGAGTAGCAGCGAGGACTTCGAACAGAAACTGCAGCTCCTGGTGGTGGACGCTGAGCTCTCCAGCAGCACCTTTCTTAAGGAATTTCTTACGGCCAGGGATTATAAAGTGCATGTGGCCCGCGATGGCGCTCAGGCGTTGGATCTATTGGGTCGTGAGGGGATCCACATGGCCTTCGTAGAGCGCACCCTTCCTGATACCAGCGGGTTCGAGGTCATCCGGAAAGCAAAGCAGACTTCCCCGGAGCTAGTGGGCGTGGTGATGTCGGAAATGCCCAGTGCGTCGTATGAGGAACGGCTTCAGTTCGGTGTTGATGACTTTATCACCAAACCGTTCAGCAGTGATGAGCTGACTTTCTTGGTAGGCAAATACGAAAAATATATCCACGCGATACACTACAATAAGTACTTACAGGAACGTCTGCGAGTGGAACAGGATAAGAGCAGGTTTTTCTCGGAAGCCGGCCACCAGCTGAAAACGCCCATTGCTGTCCTGAAAGAGTTTACCCATCTCTTCCGGGAAAGATTCGGCGGTGAACTGTCATCTAAACAGCTTCAATATCTGGAAGCCATCGATCAAAATGTTGATCGACTGTTGTACCTGGTTGAGAACATTGAGAATTGGAGCCGAATGGATAGCGGCAGCTGGCCTATCCAGCTGAAGGCAGAAGATCCACGAGAAATCGTGAGCCGGGTAAGCGGCAGTTGGCGCCCGATTCTGGAGGGACGCAATCTCCGGCTTACCGAAGAGACGGCGAGCGACCTGCCCCTGGTGAAGGTGGATGCCGCGGCGGTGGAGCAAGTCCTCTGTAATCTGGTCGATAACGCCAGCAAATACGGCCCGGCCAAGGGGACGGTCACCCTCCGTTGTGTGCGCTCCGGTGAACGCTTTGTCCGGGTCGAAGTAGAAGATCAAGGTCCCGGTATCCCTGAGGATAAACGGGAGTATGTCTTCCAGCCTTTTGCACGGTTGCCGGAGCACAAGTCCGGTCCCGGGTTGGGACTGGGCCTCACCGTGGCGCAGGGCCTCATTAAACGTATGGGCGGTGACCTGTGGCTCGATACTAGTACTAAACCGGGCAATCGGTTCTGCCTCCACCTCCAGGTCGCCCAGCCTTCCTCCTGATTCCGGCATAATAAGCAGCAGTATTAATCGCGTCTGATGAGTCGCGTTTCCTTGCCTGATTGCTTTCTAAACCTCTGGGCGAATCCCATTGACAGCGATATTTGACTGACCTAATATAGATAGTTACTTAAAACTGAAAGCTAATGGCTCGTCCTGACGATGGGTTTTTCAGGCAGCGGCTGGCCCATTGCATTGAAGGCAGTCATTAAGGCAATTGTAGAGGGAATAGATTTTTAGGGTTATGCAGCTGGCTCGTATTAGGGGAAGGATGCGGAGGACCGGGGAATTGCCCGCTTGTGAGAGGTTAAAGTTATTGGTCATTTAACCAATGGATTTAAAAGAGAGTCAGGACGTGGGCTCAAACCCGGTGGCTGCTAATAGCTGGCAGGCAGGACAGGATCACGCGGTGATCTGCGTAGCTGGCAAAGACACGTTTTTCCCCTGGAGGCGGAATTACGCCGTGCTTGAGGGGGTTATCATGTATCCGGTGGGTCGGATCAAGGTATGAAGTGCGTTGTGGCTACCCGCAACCAGGATAAGCTGGCGGAAATAAAAGCCATTTTCACCGATTTGCCCATTGACCTGATTGCCTTGGATGACTTTCCCCGGATGAGATCGGTGGAGGAGACGGGAACAACTCTGCAGGCCAACGCTTTAATTAAGGCACGTGCGGTTCACCGGGAGACGGGAATGCCAGCGATTGCCGACGACACGGGACTGGAGGTGGACACCCTCTCTGGTGCTCCGGGTGTTTTGGCCGCTCGCTTTGCCGGTCCCCGGGCTGACTATCAGCAGAACGTGGAGAAATTGCTGGCGGCTATGGAACACGTGCCTGATGGCCTCCGAACGGCTCGTTTCCGTACCTGTGCGGCCTATGTGGACGACGCCCAGGAAATGGTGGCGGAAGGTGTTGTGGAAGGATTCATCACCAGGGAGCCCAGAGGTGGTAACGGATTCGGATATGATCCGGTTTTCCAAGTTAAGGGCACTGAACAAACGTTTGGCCAGATGACGGACGAGGAGAAAAATCGTATTTCCCATCGTGCGCAGGCCTTTAGAGCCCTGCATCAGCTATTCATCCAACTGAAAATCAGTAACGAAAACAAGGAGACCCCTGCCTAGGCACCACTGATACCGGTTTTTTTAGTTAGTTGTCGAGTATCAGGAGCTGGCGGGTGTTTCTGCATCGCACGCCTTTCAGGTTTGTTGTATTTATTTTTGGTGGTTTCCAGCTGCTTTTAGCGCAGGAATCCATTCGGATGGGGGCCTCCGAGGACTCTATTTACACCCACCCTGTCCGGCAACCTGACTTTCTGGCCCGATACATCGCCGCTCCCTTCCCCCAGAGTTCCCCGGTCAGTCTGAACCTGGTGGGATGGGTCTACCATACGAAGGAGGATACCACTCACGGTTCGGACGAGGTGCCGGGCGACACGGCGTTATCTCAGACAGAACCTGATACCTCCAGGATGGAGCTGGTCATTGCCCCGGAAGACGCCCGCGATATCCTCCGCCGTTCACACAATATGCTATCTTACAACATTCCTGGCCTGGAAAGATGGTCAGAAATCGATTCTACCGGCATGTGGATCACCTTCCGCGAGGATCATGACGGGACAGCCCTGAAGCTACCCACCACGGTACCCCTGGCGTGGTACATCCAGAAACAGATGGAAAATCATTTTCAGGCTCAGACCAAGCAGAAACTCACCTCCACGCTCCAGCCGGTTGACCCCCAGCGTGTTCAGCGGGGCCGCACCATTGAGCTTCTGGGTGCGGATATCGCCGGGCAGCGAGTATCACTGCGCGTATCTGGGAATGTCAACATCAACGGCGGTCTGGCCTACAAAGATCGATCGAAAAGCTTCACCAACTTCCGTGCCAACCGGAATTGGGATATTGAAGTAGACCAGAAACAGCGCTTTGACATTGAGGGTACTATCGGTGAGCGAGTCTCCGTTCTCGTGCACCAGGACAGTGAGAATGATTTTGAGTGGGAAAACGATATGAAGATCGCCTATAAGGGCGGTGAGGACGAGGTCCTCCAGCGGATTGACGCGGGGAATATCTCCCTTTCCCTGCCTGGCACCCAGTTCGCAACCGGCGGCAGTGGCATGAGCAGCGGCCTGTTTGGTATTAAGGCCGAATCCAAGCTGGGGCCCGTAGATATCACTACGGTGGCTTCCATCGAGCGGTCACGCAAGTCGTCCAAGTCCAGCACCCTGGCCCAGGAGTATACCATCAGCGACTTGCATTACCTGGCGAACCGCTACTTCTTTCTCGATACGCAGTTCAGGGAAAAATATTATCCCCTTGTTGAAGATGGTAGGCATGGATTTAATCCTGGCCGGGTGGTTGTACAGCTGGAGGTATATCGCTCCGTCCAGCAGCAAGAGGCCGATACCTATTCCGGTACCGCCTATGTCGATCCCACTAATCCCGAAACTAGGATCGACTCCACTTATTCCACCCAGGGCAACTTCAAGCGCCTGCTGCTCGATGTGGACTATACCTTTAATTTTCAGCTGGGTTGGATTCGGCTCGGGAGCCCCGCCAGCGATTATGAGATGATCGCTGTGGCCTATGCGCTGGGTGATACCAGTGGCATGGCCTACCAGGTCGTCGGGGATATCAGTTACGACGCTGATGACACTGTAAAAACGGATCTTTCCCTGAAGCTCATCAAAGCCCGGGGGCAGACTGCCAGCCATCCCACCTGGCCGCTGGAATTCAAGAATGTCTACAGCCTCGGGGGGGTCAGTATCAGTAGCGAAGGCTTCGAGGTCAAGATCATCAACCGCCGTGGAAATACGGAGGGTGATGACCGGTTCACAAACGGTGAAAGCTACCTAGCCATCTTCGGTCTGGATCGGGAGAACGAGAATCGGGAACCCATTCCTGATGAGCTTATCGATGTGGACAATATTAACCTGGTGAATCTAGTCCGCGGGGAGCTGCATTTCCCGGCCCTGCTCCCGTTTGCCTATTCAGATGTGCCAGGACTGGCGACCAATAACAAAGCGCTTGAAGAGGTCTACGGTTACATACTGGAAGATCCCAATCAGAACTTCAAGTTTGATACCGGTGAGGATTTCAACGGGAATGGGAAACAGGATGTGCCCGCTATTTATTATAAGCCGAAAGACCCGAATGCAAAGAACACAGAGTCCCAGTTTGAAATCACGGTCAAGCAGTCCAGCCTGGGAGCCAGCGAGTATAATCTGGGCTTCAACCTGGTGGAGGGCAGCGAAACTGTCTCCATCAACGGCAACCCGTTGGTCCGTGACCGGGATTACCGCATCGATTACTTCAGTGGAACCCTGACTATTCTGGAAATGTCCAAGTATGGTGCCGATCCCGACATTACCATCGACTACGAAGAGAACATTCTGATTTCCTTTGATAAGAAGGTGATGTTGGGCACCCGCGCCGAGATGGACCTGGGGGAGGATTCCTTCCTGGGCGCGACGGGTCTGTATTATAACCAATCCATTGTGGACGAACGGGTGGATGTGGGATCCGAACCGGTGCAGAATATGCTGTGGGACATTAATGGTCGTATCGCCCGGGAGACTCCCCTGCTCACCCGCCTGGTAGATCGCCTTCCGCTGGTTGAGACCGATGCCGCCAGCCGGTTTCGTCTGGAGGGCGAAATCGCCCAGGTTCGCCCCAACCCTAATCCTTTGGGTGAAGCTTTTGTGGACGATTTCGAGGCTGCCAAGCGGACCACCAGCCCCTCGCTTCAGTATCGGGTCTGGCGGTATGCTGCGCCCCCAGTGGGGAAACGGCAGGCTGATCGGCGGAAGTTAGCCTGGTGGAATCCCTACGTCGATGTGAGTGTCAAGGAGATCTGGCCCGAGCGTCAAACTTCCATCCGCGCCCGGAACCTGACAACCACTGTACTGGTTCTGGATGCATTATTTGAAGAAGGCTACGGTGGGATCGTCACTGATTCTCTATGGGGCGGGGTGACTTATCCGCTTCTGACCAGCGATTATGACCAAACCCTGAGCAAATTCTTTGAAATCTGGATCAAAGGGACCCGCGGGCGGCTGCATATTGATATCGGCAGTATCAGCGAGGATATTAAAGTCAACGGATTGATTGACACCGAAGACCGTCCTGCCTCCGGTTTCACCGAGGGCAATAGCCTCCTGGATCCGGGCGAAGACGTAGGGTTGGATGGCTGTCCTGATGGATACGAAGATGGCATGGGTGGATGTCTCCGTGTCAATATCCATGGGGAGGATGACTTCTGGGATTTCAACGGGGATGGGACCGTTGATGGTAATGACTGGGATTTCAACATGAATGGGACCATTGATATGGTGGAACGGAGGCCTCCCGACGACGATGGCGATGGGAGGATAGATGAAGAGGAGTTTAATGGCATCGACGATGATGGCGACGGCCTCATTGATGAAGACCTGGCACAGCGAGTGCCATCGGAATGGCTGGCTGATCCTGACGACCCCAATGACGATAACTTTTTCAACACTATGGCGAGCAATCTTAATAGCGGTCAGAATGACAACATCAATGGCACCGAAGGCAACAGCCAGACCCCGGAGGGCAGCTACCCCGATTCGGAAGACCTGGACCACCTAGGCGGGATTTTTCCTGAGGATCAAAACGATTACTTCACCTACAGCTTCCAGCTCGATCCCAGCCAACTGGATTTCGACTCTTCGTTAGTGGCTGGGTCTACGGTAGATAATGGGAGGCCTACCGGGTGGCGGTTGTTCCGGGTTCCGCTTTCCGATTTCTTGCATGAGGGTGAGAAGACGGTGAGCTGGGATAATGTGAAGCACCTTCGCATTTGGGTCGACAGCCTGGGTAGTTATAAGGCCGAAAATGGACTCAACGCCCGGATTCAGATTGCCAAGATTGAGTTCGTGGGCAATGAGTGGGAGGAGCTGGGTCTGGCGCCGGTTGGATCAGAGAACTACGTAAGGGTGGATTCAGCGGTGAGTCTGGCGGTCACCGTGGCTAACTCGGAGGACAATGCCGATTATGAGTCTCCACCGGGTGTGCAGGGTGAATACGACCGCCTCAACGAAATCCGCCTCCGGGAGCAGTCGCTGATGCTTGATTTCCGCCGCTGGGGTATCCCACCGGGATATAAGGGAGCCCTTAAGAAATCGGTTCCCAAGCAGACTGGCACTTTCCTGGTCTATGGCCGTATGGAGATGTTTGTCTATGCGGAAGGGGTGGATAGTCTCATTTCTGAGAACTCCACTTACGCCCAGTTCTGGCTGCGCCTGGCACAGGGTGAGGACAAGTATTATGAAGTCCGTAAGCCGGTCTACACCAGCGGACCTGATGAAACCCACCGAGGGTGGGATGAACGCAACCAGATTAGTATCCCCTTGGACAAGCTGGCCGCATTAAAGAAGCCCGAGGTCATCCCAGACACCACCTTTACTATTGATGCGGATACCATTACCATTTCTAGCTACCAATTGGGGGATATGGAAGTCTATATCAAGGGGGACCCCTCCCTGGAAAGGATCGACCGGTATATCGCGGGGATTATCAACACCCACCCCAGTGAGACCATCCGGGGGCGGGTAATGATGGATGAGCTGCGGCTAACCAATGTGCGGCGGGAGGGTGGTATGGCGATGCGGCTCAGTGGCGCGGTGAACTTCGCTGATCTGGTGAGCACTTCATTCAACTATGCGCGCAGCGACGCCGATTTCCACACGGTTCAGCAACGGGTCACCCGCAACGCGGTAACCAATGAGAGCTGGCGGGTGGATCTGACCATCAATCCCCATCGGTTTCTGCCCCAGGCTTGGGGGGTCCGTCTTCCCCTCAACATTAACTACAGCAGCGCCATCAGTTCGCCCAAGTATTTTCCCGGCCGGGATATATTGGCTGGCGATATTCGCCACGCGCCACCGGATATCCAGGGCCGCAGCCGGCAGGCCACGGTTAAGACCAGCTTTGACAAATCAACCCGTAGTAAGCACTGGCTGGTGCGCCAGACATTTGACCGGTTCAAGAGCAGCATCTCTTATGCCCGGAAAAAGGAGTCGACGGAGCTCATCGCCAGCAACGAAACCCAAAGCATTTCCGGCCAAGTGGCTTATCCCATCAAGTTCAGCGAAGAGAATTATATCGAACCCTTCAAGGCCCTGGAGAATATTCCCTGGCTGGGTGAGCGGGTCAAAGATACCCGGTTGTATTACACGCCCTCTAACGTGGATTTTTCCACCAACCTGACCGAAGCCCTCACCAGGAGAATGACTCGCGCCCTGCCGGACTCCACTAAAGAGACGTACAATTTCAACATGGCCAGGTCGGTCAAAGCCAAATACCGCCTTACCGACCGCATCAACACGGACTATAGCTGGAATGCCGACAACATATTGAACGAGTTCCGGTATGACAAGCTGGAGGCATTAAAGGCTTTGGATCCGGGTCTGTTGCGCCAGTTCACGGAACAGTTCTCGACGAGTTACAATCCCGAGCTGATCAGCTGGTTCAAACCTAAGTTCATGTATCAGGCCAATTACAGCTGGGTCAAGAACGCGCCGATGGACGATCCGGATCGGGGTGGCAAGATTGCCACCCAGGGGCGTTTCAGCGGGAACGTGAACGTGAAGTTGACGGATATACTCGAAGTCTTCTATAAGCCGGAGGGCAGAGCGGGTGCCGCTGCTCGGCAGCCGGATAGCCGGCGCCGTAGCTCCCAGGCCGAGGGTGACCAGCCACCCAAGAGCCAGAAGCCCTTGGAGGTAACTAATCCCCAGATTAAAGCCCTGCTCAAAATACTGCATACCGGCGCCGGGAAGGTTTCGCCCATCGCTTTCAATTATGCTTACACCCGCAGGGCAGGCGAGGAGGCAGTCATCGGCCAACCCGGCTACGCCTATCGAATGGCCTTTGACACCGACCCAAGGCTGCCTACCGATACAACCCAAACCGGGGGCCTTAACCTGGCAACCGTGGGAGAGGAGCAGGATATGTCCTGGCGTACCGGCCTGAATCTCTTCCGAGCGGTGAATGTGAATCTATCCTTTTCACGGAAGTGGTCCAAAACCACCAGTCCCAGCGCATCCACCCAGACACGCACCGTGAATTTCCTACTCCTGGGTGGAGATTCGAAAAAAGTGGGCATTCCGTTTGTGAACTGGAGTCTTCGGTGGTCGGGTCTCGAGAAGCTCCCGCTGCTGAGCAAGATCCCCTGGAAAGTAAGCCTTGATCACGCCTACTCAGGCAATCATGTGCGCAACATCCAGAACAACAGGCCACCTGTTGATAAGTACAGCCGACAGTTCCAGCCTCTGGTGGGCTTCACTATCAACTTCAATAATGGAATTACGTCCAACATTCGTGCGAGTCAAACCTTAACCCTGGATTATAGGGACTCCGGGGAAATGAGGAGGACAGGCCGGCAGACAACGGCTTCTATGGGCTACCAGCACCGGGGAGGACTTACGATCCCCTTGCCCTTCTTCAGGGATTTCAAAATGCAAAACACGATCAACTTTAACATAGACTTTGACTTCCAACGCGACTATACCGAAGAACGGAAGGCAGAGACGGCAAACTATGTTATCAAGGACAAGTCGGAGAACTGGTCCATAAATCCATACATCACCTACAGCTTTACCGACAAGGTGACCGGGAGCTTCAAATTCACTTATACGGAACGATACGGTATTATCTTTGGCAGGCAAATCGATCGGAAGGTCGGCTTTGATATGAACATTGCTATCAGAGGATCATGACAGGTGTGTCCCCAGCCAGGGAGGTCCGGCTGTTCCTGGTGAGTGGCCTCCTTTTTTTTGGGGCGGTGGTCTGCGGTCAGTCGATCCCCCATTTCGATGGTGCCCAGGCCTATGAGCTCCTTGAGCGGCAGGTGGCCCTCGGCCCCCGTTATCCTGGCTCGCCAGGCCACGATGCTATGGTAGGTTTCATGGAAGAGTACCTGGAGCCACGGGCACACAAATTGAAAGTCCAGACTACCAGCCGAGATCACCCCTACGAAGATGGTCTGCTTACTATCGTCAATGTCCTGGCCCGGTTCAACCCGGCAGCCCGGAAGCATGTGCTGCTTCTGGCCCATTATGACACCCGGGATATTGCGGACCAGGATCCCGATCCCAGGAACCGCACCAAACCGATATTGGGGGCCAACGACGGTGCCAGCGGCGTGGCCATCCTGCTGACTCTGGCCGACATCTTTGCCCGGAATGTGCCCCCGATCGGAGTAGATCTTCTATTCGTGGATGCCGAGGATATGGGTCGCTCCGGTGACCTGGATAATTTTGCTCTGGGGTCCAAAGCCTTTCTTGCCCAAATGAACGAACTCCTGGAGGGCGCAAGACCCCGATATGCCGTGTTGGTGGACATGGTGGGGGATGCGGAGCTGTCCCTTCCCATGGAATACAACTCGTGGCGGGATGCACGGGAGCTGGTCCGGCGCATCTGGCGGCTGGCCGAGGAACTGGGTTACCCCCAATTCCGGTTCGAAATGGGTCCCCAAATCTACGATGATCATGTACCCTTCCTGGAGGCTGGCATCCCGGCGGTGGATATCATCGACTTCGACTACCCCAATACGGAGACGAATTACTGGCATACCCTGGAGGATACCCCTGATAAGTGCTCGGCGGAAAGCCTGGAGGCGGTGGGAACGGTGCTTGTTACCCTTATTTACAGCGAAAGTCCCTGATGCCGCCACAGGCTTCACCTGTAAGAGCTGCAGCGAGTGATTTGCAGCGTCTGACCCTATCAGGGTCTCTCGCGGCCCTGGAAGCCTGTCTGGGCTTGTTAGCTGCCTGGGTACGCGGGACCCAGGAACATACTTGCGAAGCGCCCTCAAACCCCGCCGCGATCGATCTGTATATTTCAGTCCAGGACCGGCCCTTGGTGGACGCCGCCTGGGTGACTTGACAGGCGGAGGCATTACCGGCGGTGCAAGAGGTGTCCCGAAGCTGGTTGCCAGTGCCGGAGCAGGACTGGCACCTGAACTGGCGGAAACACTTCATCCCGATCCAGGTGACGAAAAACATCACCATTGTACCGGAGTGGGACACGCGCTCCAGGGCCCCCATTCTCATCCGGTTGCGACCTGGAATGGTTTTTGGAACTGGCCATCATGCGACAACCCGGCTGGTCCTCACGATGCTGGATCACCTGGGATGCGGCCGACAGCGCGTCCTGGATATGGGGACCGGCTCCGGCGTGCTGGCCATTGCGGCAGCCCTGCTGGGAGCCCAGCGGGTGACTGCGGTGGAGCTGGATCCTGACTGTAAGGAAAATTTCCTGACCAACCTGGCGCTTAACGCTTTGACAGGTCGCGTGGACTTCGTGCAGGGAGATGCTGGTGGATGGGAAGACTTCAACTTCGACCTGGTGCTGGCGAATATCAATCGAGCGGTGATTTTTCCTCTTCCTACGCGATATGCCCGGTCTGATTCGCCTGGGAAAGCAGTGGTATCCGGTTTGTCAGCGGATGACAAGAGCGTCCTGTTGAGCCACTGCTGCCAGCTGGATCTTGCATTGGCGGAAGTTGAGGTGGGAGGAGAGTGGCTTTGCGCCGTCCTGATGAGAGCACGAAGGCGCACCCCGTAGCTGTACCGGAGAGAAAAAAATTGAGCATACACCGGATTTCCACCTATATTGCGCCCTTCATGAAGCACCTGCAACGCTTGCTAGTATTGGCCGGAGTAGCCATCACAGTCTGGCCGGGCTGCGACTATATCGGCGTCGAGCCTTCCGAGGAGGTGCCGGTTCTGTCCAATCCTCAGACTTCTTATGATGACAGGGACAACCGCTTCTACGCCGCCGTCACGGTGACCCTCCCTGACGAGGGTGTAGAGCTGGACACCATCTGGGCCGAAATGTTTCTGGCTACGGGACTCCTGGCTGATTCCCTTGGGACGGTTAGCTCCCTGGTGAAAGTGGCACTAGTGGATGACGCCACCGGGGGCGATATATTACCGCTGGATGGAGTCTATGCCCGTAAGTTCAATTCTCCCCTGCCGGAAGGTACCGGAGGTTCCGTCCGTTTTGAGTTTTATGCCCTCATCGACGGCGACACGAGCAACGCCAGCGATACGCTGCGGCTGGCCAATCTGCGGCCGGTTATTCTGAGCGTCGCCGCAGCCGATACTATGCAGCGGCCACCGGGAAGCTTTGTCGCTATCGATATAGTCCGGGCTACCGTGACCGATCCCGACGGGTTGCAGGACATCCGCTCCGTCAGCTTCACTTCCCTGAAGCCGGACAGTACCCTGGCTAACCAGGGCCAGCCTATTAACCTGGCCGACAACGGTGATGAGGAGGGTTGGGGCGACGAAGAGGCTCATGACGGTATCTACAGCCGGATCATTCAGATAGACTCCAGTGCCGTGATCGGTACGTACATCTACCGCTTTATTGCCAAAGACTATGCGGGCGCTGTAAGTGATACGGTCACCCATGACGTGGCGGTGATTGAATGAGATACGGCCTGGTAATACCTGTGGCCTTCTCCGGCCTGCTCTGGGCCCAGTTGATCCCGGCCCGGTACACACTTTCCAAGGTTCTGGACGGCGGCGTTTCGTACCTGGATGATTCCACCTCCTATTCCGGTCTGGCCAGCAATAGCATCATCGATATCCGGGCGGGGGGAGATTCGCTCCTATTTTTCGGTACCTCCCGCGGGTTGTCGCTCACGCCTGACCTGGGCACCACGTACCGCTCCTACGTCACCCGCGAAGTCAATCTCCCTGAAGGCGGTATCTCGGCATTGGATTTGGTGAGTTCAATGGTAGTTGTGGCTGGGCTGGAGGATACGGTCATTGGCGGCAGTGGGGAGGTGATGGGTGCCGGCCTGGCCTATTCTATGGATTCAGGGAACACGTGGACTTATGTGGAACAACCCCAAGAACGGAGCGGCAGTGATGAATTCATCACTTTCACCTGGACCGGCCATACGATCCAGCAGCTGGCTGTTACTACCACCATCCGCAATGTGACCTATGATGTGGCTATGTCTCAGGGCACGATCTGGGCGGCCAGCTGGGCCAGCGGCCTGCGGCAGTATAATCCCGCCACTGACAAATGGACCCCTGTGCCTCTGCCCCGGGATAATGATACCACTTTCTCTTGTGACGCGATACCTGAAGACTACGTTCTCAATACCCGCGACCCGTCTGATGGCGGCCATCACAATCACAAAGCCTTTTCGGTTATTGCCTATGATTCGCTAGTATGGGTTGGTACCGCTGCCGGACTCAACAAGGGGATCAGCGACAGCGCGACCGGCTGTATTACCTGGACTCATTACAAAGCCCAATGGGGTAACCGCCCTATTTCCGGGAACTGGGTGGTGGCCCTGCATCGTCAGGTGACTAGAGATGGGACCGAGCGTATCTGGGCGGCCACGGTCAACGCGGAAGAACCCGGTGAACGTCGGGGCGTGAGCTATACCGAGGATGGGGGCTTGACCTGGTATATGACCCTGCTGGGTGAGCGGGCGCACAACTTTGCTTCTTCGGGGGATGCTATTTACGTAGCCACGGATAATGGCTTGTATAAATCCTTTGATGGCCTCAATTGGGCCCGGTTCCGCGCCGCCACAGACATAATTACCGGTGAAGAAGTATGGGCCGATCAAGTCTACGGGGTACTGTTTGACACCCGGAATTCAACCTTGTGGATCGGGACACCTGACGGCCTGGCGAGCACCACCAATGACGGCATAGAATGGGAGATCGAGCGAAGTTTTGTATCCACATCCAC
>JBGVTM010000041.1 GCA_041862535.1 Candidatus Neomarinimicrobiota bacterium
GCACAATAATGAGTGCCCCCCTTCGGTGATATATAATGCTTTACCATTGAAATGGTAAATGAATAAGAGGTAAAAGTCAAGACAAAAAAGTTAGTGCTCGTAGAAAGCATATTATTCCACGAGTAGCGTATCCAGGGTTAGAATGACCTAATCCTTCGGGGATGGTCAGCCCAGGACCCCCTTGATCCCGCCGGGCTAAGGACCAACTCACCACCCTCCAGGAGTACGCATCCTGACCGGACAGGTCCAGGATCACCATTGGATTTCTTGACAACCTTCCCCTTAACAACGGCGTCTTACAGATGCAAGCTTTTTTCAGGAGTGGGTAAAGGAATGAAATTATGAGATTCCCCTGGATTCTTTTCCTTCTAGTACTGGTGACAGGCCTGACCGGTGCAAAAACAGAACTCACTGATCGGGATGGGCCACGGTCCATCAATGCAGTGTATATCAATAATGGATCTATTCACATTGACGGGTCTCTGGGTGATCCGGCCTGGCAACGTGCGGAATACGCCTCCGATTTCATTCAGCGCGATCCCCTGGAAGGGAAAGCCGCCACCGAACGCACGGAATTTGCCGTCCTTTACGACGATGAGTTCATCTACATTGGCCTGAAGGCCTACGATTCCGATCCCAGCGGGATCAGCAGCATTTTGAGCCGCCGGGACGAGGAAACACCCAGCGACTGGGTGCACGTTTCGCTCGACAGCTACAACGACCATCGCACGGCGTTCGAGTTCTGGCTCAACCCCCTGGGCGTCAAGCGCGACCTCCGACGCTATGATGACATGAATATGGACCTGAACTGGGACGCGATCTGGGAAGGGAAAGCAGCCCTTGAGGAGGACGGCTGGTCGGCCGAGTTCCGGATTCCCTTCCGCGAGCTGCGCTTTTCCAACGGTAAAAACCAGACCTGGGGCCTGCAGGTATTCCGTTATATCGCGCGCAAGAACGAGGACGATTTCTGGTCCTTCTGGCCGAAGGAGGAGACCGGCTGGGTGCGGCATTACGGCCGCCTGAATAATCTTGTCAAGATTCCCCGCCAGCGGCGAATCTATGTCGCGCCCTATACCACGGG
The DNA here is from genome assembly GCA_041862535.1 of Candidatus Neomarinimicrobiota bacterium. Classification (NCBI taxonomy): domain Bacteria; kingdom Pseudomonadati; phylum Fidelibacterota; species Fidelibacterota bacterium. Next base: position 1,082 of record JBGVTM010000041.1, read on the forward strand.
CCGGTATGCCACGGCCAGCGCCTACAAGACTCCGGTGCATCCCGAAACGTACGACCTGGGCAGTAACCTGGGGGCCGATCTGAAAGTTGGCCTTACCAACAACTTGACCCTGGACCTGACGCTCAATCCCGACTTCGGTCAGGTGGAGGCCGACCCGGCCGAGCTGAATATCTCCGCTTTCGAAACCTTCTTCCCGGAACGGCGACCGTTTTTCGTGGAAGGCGGGAACATTTACCAGTTTGGACTGGGGATCGGGGATAACCCGATGAGCAATAACTCCTTGTTCTATACCCGCCGCATCGGGCGCAACCCGCACCATTATCCCGACACCGAAGAGGGTTACGTGGAGGCCCCTATGGCCACCACCATCCTGGGTGCCGGCAAGCTGTCCGGTAAGACCAGCTCCGGCTGGTCTATCGGTATCCTCGACGCAATGACCGCCGAAGAACAGGCCACCATCGAATACGAGGAGGCGCCCACCGAGAAGGAGACCGTGGAGCCGCTGACCAACTATTTTGTCACCCGGGTGCAGAAGGATTACCGCGAAGGTAAGACCACCATCGGTGGCATCGCGACGGCTACCAACCGCCGCCTGGATGACGCTCACCTGAATTGGCTGCACCGGGATGCTTATGGCGCCGGATTCGATATCAGCCACCGGTTCAAAGACGACACCTACGAGTTCAGCACCAATATCGGCTTCAGCAACGTACGCGGTTCGCGGGAGGCGATCACCGAGACTCAACTGAGTCCTAACCACGGCTTCCAGCGTCCGGGTGCCCCCCATCTCGGGGTCGATTCCAGCGCCACCATGCTCAGCGGTTTCGCCGGGAACATGGTGCTGAGCAGGAACAGGGGTGAGCACTGGCGCTGGGCCATCGGGGGATGGTTCTATTCCCCCGGATTCAACGCCAATGACATCGGCTACAACCGGAATGTGGACAATTCCATCCAGTTTATCTGGTGGCAGTATCGGGAAGATGATCCCGGCCGGATCATTCGCCGGTGGAGTTTGAACTTCAATGGCTGGACCGGCTTCACTTTTGCCTGGCTGGACGAGATGACCAGCCTCGGAGGCAACATTAACGGCGGCCTGACCTTCATGAATTACTGGTCGCTGAACGGGGGTATTGGTTTGGATGCCCGCGGTCTGAACACCACCGGCCTGTGGGGCGGGCCGGCCATGACCGAGGACCCAACTCAAAACAGCTGGTTCTCCGTGAGCAGCGATTATCGTAAGGCACTGTCCGTAGGCGCCAATTCCAGTATGGGAAGCGCCCCGGAGAGCGGGGTGCGCTGGTCGAGCATATCCGCCAGCCTCACCTGGCGGCCTACCAACTACTTCTCACTCACGGCTTCATCCGGCTGGAGCGGCATGCACGACACCTGGTCCACCTGGAGCGATTACGGGCCCATCACCGATGCCCAGACCGGTGCGGAACAGTATATCATGGCCACGCTGGACCGCCAGACGGTCTCCGCCACCATCCGATTCGATCTGTCGCTGACGCCCAACCTGACCATTCAGTACTACGGCAATCCGTTTGTCACAGCCGGGGCTTTCAGCGAAGACAAGCTGGTGTTGAAAGGCCAGTACGAGGCCGAGCACTTCAAGGACCGGTTCCACGTGTTCACGGACGCCGAGCGGGATTTCGACGGTGATCCCTATACCTACGACACTGACGATGATGGGGCGATCAACTTCGAGCTGTGGAACCGGGACTTCAATTACAAGCAGTTCAGCTCGAACCTGGTGCTGCGGTGGGAATACCAGACCGGGTCGGCCATTTACCTGGTCTGGGCCCAGAACATGTCGGAAGAGCTGGAGACCGGCGATTTCAACGTGGGCCGGGATGTGCAGGACCTGTTCGGGATTGAGGCCGAAAATATATTCCTGATCAAAGCCAGCTACCTGATGAATATCCAGGCTCCGGGACGGGGGCCGAGGGGTGAGGTAAAAAAGGGGCTTGGTGGTGAGCGATAAATCCCCTATTTCAGCAGCACCATGCTTCGACAATCCTTCGACAAGCTTAGGACAAGACTCAGCATTACAGCTTACTTCAATAGACTCATCTTGATGGACTTAGTGTACTCTGGCGTCACCAAACGGGCGATGTAGACGCCAGCGGGCACTACGCGGCCTGATTGATCTCTGCCATTCCATAGCACCTGGTGGTAACCCGGCTGCTGGTAATCAGCTACA
>JBGVTM010000042.1 GCA_041862535.1 Candidatus Neomarinimicrobiota bacterium
AATATGGAGCTGGTTCTTGACCGTAACTTGAGCGACCGAAGGGTCTATCCGGCCATTGATATCAATCGCACCGGGACCAGGCGGGAAGAGAAGCTCCTCACCCGGAAAGACCTCGCGCGCATCTGGATTTTGCGTCGGTTGCTCAACGACATGAGTGTCGTGGAGGCTATGGAATTCCTGCTGGACCGCCTCCAGCGAACGAAATCGAATCGCGAATTCCTCGATGCTATGAGTGACTAAGTCTGGCAATGTGTTGAAAAATGAGAGGGCTGCATGGTGGTTACACCTTCGGCTGAGACGGCCCGCGCAATCTGTGTAAGGTTCCATACTGACCATCCCATTATAGCAACCCCATACCAGCTAAAGGGAGTCATCATCCGGGATTACTCCGATCACCCAATCGTACCTTTCATCGACGGGGCATATCGGGGGCAGGTGCGTTATCCCCGGGTTCAGGTGAAAGTGTTACGCAACCAGCTGTGCATTTTCGGTCTGGGGGAGGGATATGACGTTGTCCATGCTTTCAAACAGCAGCTGAAATCATTTCAGATCGAGGACCAGACCTACCATGTCATGGAAGTAGACGCGCCTGAGAGTACGCTACAGCTCGATCACCAACCCGACAATTTTCTGCGCTATAAATTCATCACCCCCTGGGTAGCCCTCAACCAGCGTTCCCTGGCGATGTACCAAGCCCTGCTGCCCAAGGAGCGGGCGGCCTTTCTTAACCGCCTTTTGGTACAGAACCTGCTTTTTATTGCCCGGGAACTCGGATTTAACATCAGCTACACGGTCAGCGCGCGGGTAAAACTCCAGTCCTTGACTCCTCGGATTGTCGAAGATCAGGGGAGCGGCTCTTTCAAGGGCTACTTCACCTGCAATATGACCCTACCTGACTATCTGGGTCTTGGGAATGGTATTACCAAAGGACTGGGCACCATCGTTCAGATATAGCCCTAGCCGAAACCCGGTTCTGGAAGCACCATCAGAATGATGATTCTTTCTGACAGAGTATCCCTGGTCCAGAGCTCAATCACCCTGGAGATGACTGAACGGGCTGCCAGGCTGCAGGCCGCTGATGTGGATGTCATCAACTTGTCTGTCGGTGAACCGGACTTTACCACTCCGGGCCTTTCCTGCTGGAACCCAGCAGGCGCTTTATACGTTTTCTTGAGCGTCAGTGGGTTGTTTGTCAAGATAGCCAAAGGCCAGGCCCTTCAAACACCCAGGGATGTGACGGAGTATCCGGTCAGGCAGGAACCTGTAATTACTATAAGCGGTGAGGGATTTGGTGATCAGGAACACATTCGACTTTCCTATGCCGTTTCGGCTGAAGATATCATTGCCGCTATCGAGCGCACAGCAGCGGCGCTGGCCCGCTTAAATTAAGGAGATAGCAAAAATATGAAAAAAGACATACACCCCGAGTACCATCTAGTGACGGTTCGTTGTGCCTGTGGCAATACTTTCCAGACCCGTTCGACGGCCAAGGAGCTGCGGGTGGAAATCTGCAGCGCCTGTCATCCTTTCTTCACCGGGAAGCAGAAATTGGTCGATACTGCCGGCCGGGTGGAGAAGTATCGGCGCAAGTACCAGATCGAAGAGCCGGCCGACTAGCTGACGCGCACCAAGCACTATAACCTTGACGTGGAAAGAAAGCGTACCACTTTGCCAAAACAGCTGCAGACTGGCCGGACTCTCCCCCTGATTATGATGGCTGCCCAGTCCCGCATCCTGGTAGGAGGGCAGGCCGTCATCGAGGGGGTCATGATGCGCGTGCCAGGGGCCTATGCCGTGGCTGTCAGGAATCCCGACGGAAAAATCCAGACTTTATACCGGGCTTTCACCTCCGCAGCGGAACGCTCTCGCTGGCTGAAGCTGCCCCTTTTAAGGGGAATGGTGCATCTGTTTGAGGCCTTGAAGATCGGATTGTCCACGCTCAACTGGTCGGCGGAAGTGGCCTACCACGAAGAGGGGAAAAGCAAAGGCTCATTAACCAGTTTTTGGTCTACCTCCCTGGCCCTGGCGCTGGCCATCGGACTGTTTTTTGTGGCACCATTGTGGATCACTACCAAACTCCTGCAAGTAGAGCAGCAAGCAGTAGGGTTCAACCTGGTGTCGGGGGCCATCCGTATCGCCTTTTTCCTACTGTACCTGGGTTTGATCTCTTTAGCTAGGGATGTGAGGCGTCTGTTCGAATATCATGGTGCCGAACACAAGACGGTCTATGCCTTCGAAGCGGGTAAGGCCCTCACTATCGAAAGCACCCGTGACTTCCCCACACAGCACCCTCGTTGCGGAACCAGCTTCATCTTTATCGTTCTTATCGCCGCCATTCTAGCCTTTGCTCTAATTGACACCATCGTCCTGGCTCTGGTGGGGACAATCTCCCTCGGACTGCGGCTCCTGGTGCACCTACCGTTAATCCCGGTGGTGGCCGGATTCGGGTATGAAGCCCTCAAAGTCATAGCAAAGTACCAACACGTATCACTATTTCGCTGGTTGTCCCGGCCGGGGATCTGGTTACAGTACATTACCACCCGGATGCCCGATGATGAACAGGTAACGGTGGCCCTGGAATCTCTCAAGACCGCCTTCGGGGAGCAGCTTAAGGAGATAGAGGGCCGGCGGTACGTGGCCGACGCCATCGCCTGAGGACGAGTGATGATCGAGAAGCTCCAGGAAATCATTCAGCGGCACGACGACCTCGCCGCCCGCATGTCCGATACCGAAACAGCCTCTGACCCCCAGAAGTATGCTGAATTGGCCAAGGAGCACAGCGATCTGAGCGAGGTGGCGGAGAAGGCCCGGAGGTATGTGGACTTATGGGAACGCCTGCAGGAAGACGAAGAGATTCTCGAAGGGGACGATGCTGAGCTGAAGGAGTTGGCCCACGAGGAAATGCCGTCGCTCAAGGGTCAGCTGGAGGTACTTGAGGAAGAGCTCAAAATTCTACTGCTGCCCCGGGACCCTGATGACGACAAGCACACCATCCTTGAGATCCGTAGCGGCACCGGTGGTGAAGAGGCAGCACTTTTCGCGGGGGACTTATACCGCATGTACACGCGGTATGCTGAGCGCAAGGGCTGGGATACCGAAGTCATATCTCTATCCGAGTCCGAGACCGGCGGTGTTAAGGAGATTATCGTTTCGGTGAAGGGCAAGGGTGCTTATGGTGATCTGAAGTATGAGCGGGGCGTGCACCGGGTGCAGCGGGTGCCGGTGACCGAAGCCAGCGGGCGCATTCATACCAGTGCTGCGTCGGTGGCGGTACTGCCGGAGGCGGACGAAGTGGAGGTGGACATTGATCCTGCGGAGCTGAAGATTGATACATACCGCGCTTCGGGTGCCGGCGGCCAGCACGTGAACAAGACCGAGTCGGCGGTGCGCATCACCCATTTGCCCTCGGGCATCGTGGCGACCTGTCAGGACGAGAAGTCCCAGCACAAGAACCGGGCCAAGGCCATGAAGGTGCTGGCTTCGCGCCTCTATGCCCGGCAGCAGGAGGAGCAGCAGCGCCAGCGGGCCGACCAGCGCCGCAGCATGGTATCCACCGGCGACCGCAGCGCCAAAATCCGCACCTACAACTTTCCCCAGGGCCGCGTCACCGACCACCGCATCAACCTGACCCTCTACCGGCTCGGCGAAATCACCGACGGCGACCTGGACGAGCTCATCGAGCAGCTGCGGGTGCACGACCGGATGGAACGCCTGGCCGAAGTGTGACCGATCCCTCCACCGGCGCCAGCCGGTTTTTCAATAAAACCCATTCCAAATTCGCCACCTGGAGAGTCATCGACCTGATCAAGTGGGGCGCCCAATATTTCAGCGACCGCAAGATTGACAACGCCCGCCTGGAGGTGGAATGGCTGCTGGCCCACCAGCTGGGACTGCAGCGGGTGGACTTATATATCCAGCACGACCGGCTTTTGAGTGCCGACGAGCTGGCGGGCTTCAAGGCCATGATGAAGCGGCGGGTGAACGGGGAGCCATTCCAGTACATCCTGGGCAAGGCTCCTTTCTATGGTCGGGACTTCAAGGTCACCCCAGCGGTAATGATCCCGCGGCCGGAGTCGGAGGTGCTGATCCAGGTGCTGCGCCAGGGTCCGCCGCCCGCATCCATCCTGGACGTGGGCACCGGTTGCGGCTGCCTGGCCATCACCGCCGCCCTGCTCTATCCCGGGGCGCATGTGCTGGCGGTCGACATTTCGCCTGAGGCGCTAAACCTAGCGCGGGAGAACGCCGAAGGGCTGGGAGCGGGGAACGTGGGGTTTCAACAGGTGGATGTGCTGGCGGACGTTCAGTCACTCTTCGACGAAGATCAGGGCGACGGTTTTGATGCCATCTTGTGCAATCCGCCGTACGTGGCCGCGGAGGAGGTGCCCGCCCTGCAGCGGGAGATCCGCGAGCACGAGCCGCTGGCGGCAGTGACGGATGGGGCTGACGGTCTCACCCACTTCCGGCGCCTGGCGCAGATCGGACCCGAAATTCTGCGGCCGGGTGGGCGGTTGATCGTGGAAATCGGCGGGAGCCCCCAGGCTGAGCCGGTGGGGGCCATATTCGAGGGGTCAGGGGCTGAGGTTACCCTGCATAAAGACTTACAGGGAGATGCGCGGGTATATGCTGTCAGGTGGGAGGAGAGAAGTGCGTTAGCCGGCGGGCAGGGGATCAGAAGATATCCCTGAACGAGACGGCCGACATGCGCCGATCCAAATGAACGCGACGATCCATACCTGAGCGCCGCTCAATACCGGACCGGCGATCTTCGCTTATAGCCATTATTCCCAGCCGCCGATCCATATCTCTGCGGCGGGTCGCCATGGCGCTGGGGCGGGTGGTCGCCATCCCGCGTCGATCAGTGCTACTGCGTTGGTCTAACATCCTTACTCCTTTCAGGGCCGGCAACGACCAAGCGATATCCGGTCTGGATTAAAATTTAAATCAAGTTTACAGCTTTAGCCTGCACAAGTTGTGATATAAGTCACCTTTCAGCGGGCCTTCAAAACAGCAACAAACCGGCAACTCAGCCCCCGATTCTCCTTCTTGAAAGCCTGTAACGGGAGCATGCGGGGTGTTGGTGGGGTTCATAAGATTAATGGGGGGTAGTTTCGAGTTTCTAGTTACAGGTTTCTAGTTGACCCCTCATCCCAGCCTTCTCCCCAAGGAGAAGGAGACACGTAAATACCACAGTCGTAAGACACGCGATATCTCTTTGAGGGATTTATGAGATTGATGGGGGAATAGTTTCGAGTTTCTAGTTTCGGGTTTCTAGTTGACCCCTCATCCCGTCCTTCTCCCCAAGGAGAAGGAGACATGTAAATACCAATAGTTGCATGATGGGCGGTATTGACGGAGGGAAGATTACGGCCATTTCTCACTGTCAAGCTCTCCCCACGGCCCTTTTCATGCCCTAACTTCGGGCTGTGAAAGCCTTGCTAGCCGCGGTCAGGATGCTGCGCCCATTGAACCTGGTGCTGGGTGCGCTGGCGGTGCTGATCAGCGCGGCCCTGATGCCCGCCTGGCCGCCGTGGAGGGCCATCGGCTTAGCCATGGCGACCGTGGTTCTGTTCAACGCCGCCGCCAACGCCCTCAACGACTACTTCGATTACCCCATCGATAAGATCAATCGGCCGGACTGGCCGCTGGCATCGGGGGTGCTTCCCAGAGAGGCGGGCTGGGTGACGGCGGTGGTCCTTTTTGTTGCCGGTACCCTGGCGGCCTTTCAGCTGCCGCCCGCCGCTCGCACCATCGCCGTCTTTATCGCCCTGCCAGCGATGGTGCTGTACACGCCGCTATTCAAGGGGCTGCCGCTGGTGGGGAACCTTATAGTGGCGGCGATCCTGGGGCTGGCGTTTCTGTTTGCCGGGGCGGCGTTCGGGCATCTGGCTCTCATGTGGCCGCCAGCGGGACTGGCCTTCGGTTTCACCGTGGTGCGGGAGGTGGTGAAGGATGTGGAGGACGTGGCGGGTGACGCCAAGGTGGGCGTGGGTACTTTTGCGGTGCGCTGGGGGGTTTCGGCCGGCATAAAACTGACCCTGATCCTGACATTATTTTTGATGTTCGGCTGCCTGCTGCCGTACATTCTGGCCGTCTATGGCACCACTTACCTGGTGGCAGTGATTATTGGGGTCGAGCTTCCCCTTCTATACACGTTTAATTACCTGGATAAACATCCCAATCCGGCGGGGGCGGGATGGGTTGCAAAGGTCTTGAAAGTGGATATTTTCGCCGGCCTGCTGGCTATTTACTTATCGAAGTTTGATGTATGATCCTTCGACAAGCCCTTCGTCGGGGCTCAGGAAAGGGCTCAGGGTAAGGCTCAGGATGACATTTCCTTCGGCAGCCCACAGATGCTGTCCGGGGCGAAGCCCGGCATGACCGACTTCGTCCACCTTCACAACCACTCCGATTTTTCCCTGCTGGACGGCGCCCAGACCGTCAATACCATCATCGACACCGTCGGTGAGCTCAAGATGGACCGGGTGGCCATCACCGAGCATGGCAACCTGTTCAGCATGTTGCCATTTTACAAGGCGGCGGTCAGGGCGGGTATCCGGCCCATCATCGGCTGCGAGGTCTACGTAGCGAAGGGTGATCACCGGGAGCGACAATCCACCCGGCAGACGGGCTGGGGTTATCACCACCTGATCCTGCTGGCGAAGGATCAGGCCGGTCTGCGTAATCTGGTGAAGTTGGTATCCATCGGCTACCTGGAGGGTTTCTACTACCGGCCGCGGATCGACAAGGCCCTTCTGCGCAGTCACAGCGAGGGGCTGATCTGCACATCGGCCTGTCTCAAGGGGGAGGTGCAGGAGAATATTCTGCACGGGAATTACGCCGCCGCCCGGGATGCCGCCCGGGAACTGGCCGCGATTTTCCCGGACCGGTTTTACCTGGAGCTGCAGCGCCACGAGCTTCCCGAAGAGGAGATCGCTGTAGAGGCGAATATCAAGCTGGCCCGGGAGCTGGGCCTGCCGCTGGTGGTTACCAACGACTGCCACTATGCCCGGCGGGAGCACTGGGAGGCCCACGATGTGATGTTCTGCCTGGGTACGGGTAAGGACCGGGACGACCCCAACCGCCGACGCTACATCACGCCCGAGTTCTACATCAAATCCGCCGACGAGATGGGCCAGTTATTCAAGGACGTCCCCGAGGCGTTGGAGAACACCTTAGCCATCGCCGAGCAGTGCGCCGTGGAGCTGGACCTGGGACACCTGCACCTGCCCCAGTTTCCCATTCCCGCCAGCACCGGAACCCAGGACCCGGATGAATACCTGCGCCTGCTGGCCGAAGAGGGCCTGGAACAGCGCTACCAGGTGACGCCGGAGGTCAAGTCCCGGCTGGACCTGGAGCTGCATGTCATCAAGGACATGGATTACGCCGGGTACTTTCTGATCGTTATGGACTTCATTCGCTACGCCCGGAGCCAGCAGATCCCGGTGGGTCCCGGTCGGGGCAGCGCGGCCGGCAGCCTGGTGGCCTATTCCCTCGGCATCACCACTGTAGACCCCATGCGCTACAACCTGCTTTTCGAGCGCTTTCTCAACCCCGCGCGTATTTCCATGCCGGATATCGATATCGATTTCTGCCAGGATGGCCGTGGGAAAGTCATCGACTACGTAAAGCAGCAGTACGGGGAGAATGCTGTCAGCCAGATCATCACATTCGGGAAGATGAAAGCCCGGAGCGTGGTGCGAGATGTGGCCCGGGTGTTGGGGATGAGTTTCGGAGAGGCGGACCGTATTGCCAAGCTGATCCCGGACAGTCCCCGGATCACCATTGACCGGGCGCTGGCGGAAAACGCCGATCTGGAGCGGGCCGAGTCGTTGGACCAGACCCACAAGGAGCTGTTCGCTCACAGCCGGGTCCTGGAGGGGATGAACCGGCACGCTTCCACCCATGCCGCCGGGGTGGTGATCACCCCTGGAGACCTCACCGACTACGTTCCCCTATACAAAAATCCGAAGACAGGCGAGATCACCACCCAGGTCGATATGAACGGCCTGGAGGACCTGGGACTGCTCAAGATGGATTTTCTGGGTCTGCGCACGCTCACCGTCATTGACCAGACGGTGAAGATGCTGGCGGGGCGGGGCACGGAGGTGGACATTGAGCACCTTCTATTAGATGACGAGGTGACCTTTGAAATTTTTTCCAAGGGTCAGACCATTGGTGTATTCCAATTCGAGTCGCCGGGCATGCGGGAGTTTCTCAAGAAGCTCAGGCCTACCTGCCTGGAGGACCTGATCGCCATGAACGCCCTGTACCGTCCCGGTCCGATGGGCTATATCGACGACTTTATTGACCGCAAGCATGGCCGCAAACGGATTACCTATCTGCACCCGGCCCTGGAGCCGATTCTGAAGGGGACCTATGGTATCATCGTCTATCAGGAGCAGGTGATGCAAATTGCCCACGCCATTGCCGGGTTCAGCCTGGCCCAGGCCGACCTGATGCGCCGGGCGATGGGCAAGAAGAAGAAGCAAGAGATGGCCCGCATGGAGGCCGATTTTCTCAAGGGCGCTGCAGCTAATAACCTACCTGCGAAAAGTGCCCAGGAGATCTACGACCTCATCGCCCGCTTTGCCGAATACGGTTTCAACAAAAGCCACAGCACCGCCTATGCTCTGGTGGCCTATCAGACCGCCTACTTGAAAGCCCATTACCCCGCCGAGTTCATGGCAGCCAACCTGTCTTCGGAGATGAACAACCCCGACCGCATGCCAGTGCTCCTGGCGGAAGTCCAGGCCCTAGGTCTGGAAGTGCTGCCGCCGGAGGTGAACCATTCCGGCCCCACCTTTCAGGTGGATAGCGAGGGGCGCATTCGATTCGGGCTGAATGCTATCAAGCACGTGGGCCAGAAGGCGGCGGAGCATATCAAGTCGACCCGCGAGAAAACCGGTGGCTGGAAAACCCTGCCTGAATTTGCGGCTGCTATCGATCTGCACCTGGTGAATCGCAAGGCCCTGGAGTGCCTGGTGAAGTCCGGGGCCTGCGACAGCCTGGAGGGCCTGCGGCACCAGAAATTTGCCAGTCTGGACGAGACCATCAAGTATGCCCAGGGGGTTCAGTCAGGTGCCGATCCCAATCAGGAAAGCCTGTTCGGTGGCGAGAGTCAGCCGCTGCTGGTCTCCGAACCGGCCCTGCCGCAGGTTCCGCCCTGGACCGACCAGGAACATTTTGAAATGGAAAAGGAGTTGACCGGCTTTTACCTGACCGGTCATCCCCTGAAAGCTTTTGAAAATGACCTGCGGGAATTCTCCAACTATGACTTCAGCGATCCGCAGCAGGCATACAAACTGGAGCTGCTGCGTCTTGGTGGGACTGTGAATCGGCTGAAGAACCACCATACCAAGAAGGGACTGCCGATGGCCTTTTTTACTCTGGAGGGGCTGCTGGGCAACGTGGAGGTGGTGGTGTTCACTGACCTGTACTCACGGGTGAAGGACCTGTTAACCAAGGATGCGCGAGTATTTGTAATCGGGCGGGCTTCGACGCGGGGTCCCTTGGCTAACGACAGCCAGAGCAGTGATATTCCCGCAGCCGATGACACCCAGGAGGCAGCAGGCGGATTGAAGCTGCTGGCTGAGGACATTATCCCCCTGGAGGACTTGCGGCGGCGCATGGCAAAGCGCATCAATATCCGGCTTTATCTGAGCCGCCTGGAATCGGGGCTCATCCAGCAACTGCGCGACCTGTCTGATCAGTACCGGGGACCGTGTGAGCTCTGGCTGCACGTGGCGGACGACACCCAACCCGAGGGTTCCGGGCCGCTTCCGACCCGTCGGATACGCGCCACCGATCTGCGGGTCAAGCCGGAGGCGGGGTACCTGTCCGCGCTGCGCGGGCTGATCGGGGAGGAGAACGTGTGGGTTTCGCAATAGGATGTGGTCAGTTGTCCTTAGCGCAGGATGGAAAAAATATACGGCAGTAAGCCAATTTGAGGAATTACGACCCAACCTGCAAACCACAGTTATCGCCATGCCGGCGCGGGAGTATCAGCATCCTTATGGAGGAAATGAGCCATGATGACCTTGCGGCTCTTTTCCCGGGAAATCGAGGCCATCCCGGCAGCTACCTCATGGTATCTGGCTGATCTCGGGGAAGCGCGAGGTAAACAGGAATTATTTACCCGTCAATCCCCCCAACGGCTCAAGGCGCTTCGGGAACACGCCCTCATAGAAAGCGCCATTTCCTCCAACCGGATCGAAGGTGTGGAAGTAGATCAATCCCGCATTGCCACCATCGTTTTTGGAAAACCGCTCTTGCGTGATCGTGACGAAGAGGAGGTCGGGGGATACCGGCGAGCCCTGACCCTGATCCATGAGCAGGGTGCGCGACTACCGGTTTCAGAAGAGACCCTTCTGAGACTACATCGCCTGACGCGCGGTGAGATCCGGGATGCGGGTCAATACAAGGAGAAGGTAAGTGACATCATCGAAAAGTATCCCGACGGCCGCTCGCGGGTCCGCTTCAAAACGGTTCCCGCCGGAGACACACCGGCTTACATAAGGGAATTGGTAGAGCTTTATGGTGACGGCATCAAGGAGCGGAAGATCCCTCCCGCTGTGCTTCTGGCGGCTTTCAATCTGGATTTTCTTTGCATCCACCCCTTCCGTGACGGAAACGGGCGTGTCTCACGGCTTCTTCTGCTCCTGCAGTGCTACCACCTGGGGTTTGAGGTCGGGCGCTATATAAGCCTTGAACGCCTCATCGAGCAGAACAAGGAGAGGTACTACGAAACGCTGGAGCAAAGTTCCCATGGCTGGCACGAGGGCGAACATGACCCGTGGCCATACATCAATTACATTCTCTTCATTATTAAAACGGCATACCGGGAATTCGAGGTACGCCTCGGGCAGCTCGGGACTCCCAGGGGGGAAAAGACGGCCCTCGTGCTTCGTGCCATAGACAGGGCACCGGGCCCTTTTCGCATAGCCGAGCTTCAGAATGAATGCCCGAACGTCAGCATGGACCTGATCAGGCGGGTGCTGAAGAAATTACGGGCGGAAAACCAGTTGGAATGCCTAAGCCGTGGCCAAAAAGCCCAGTGGCGCAAAACGAAAAATTGGAAATTAGATAATACCCAATGAATTGGGTAATGAATTGGGTAAATATGGTAGATGTGTAAAAACTGGAAATTGCGAGTCATCACTGCCGCGACCTGTCAACTGATCGCGCCAACTTCCGGGTTCCTGGCCGCGCTGCGCGGGCTGATCGGGGAGGAGAACGTGTGGGTTTCGCAATAGGATGTGGTCAGTTGTCCGTGGTCAATGGTCCGTGGTCAGTAGTCCGTAGGGTGGAAAAGCTTCTATGTCAAGAACCCAATTTGAGAAACTGCGAGTCTACCAGTTTTCTGAAGAGTTGGCAGACAAGGTCTGGGAGATTGTTCTTGGATGGAAGCCATTTACGAAAGCACTGGCTACGAAGGGCTTTCCAAAGAAATCTTCTAAAAGATACTCAAACTGAGTCCATCCAAGCCTTAGTAGAGGAATTAGGTCCCAAACTCAGCGCATACATCAATTCCATTGGGCCACGCAAGTAAAATCATGACCACTAAATCCCTTTGACAGCGGGATTTGAACCATAGACAACGTACCAAAGGCAACGGACTAATCTCGAATGATCGCCGTCCTGCAGCGGGTATCTGAAGCCCAGGTTACTGTCGATGGCCGGGTTACCGGGTCCATCGGTACGGGGCTGGTGGTCTTGCTGGGAGTGCACCGGGACGACACCGAGGCTGACAGCAGCTTTCTGGTGGAAAAGACGGTTAATCTGCGTATCTTTAGCGATGAGGCAGGGAAAATGAACCTGTCTCTAATGGACGTAGGCGGCAGTGCTCTGGTGGTGAGTCAGTTTACGCTGGTGGGTGACTGGCGCAAGGGCCGCCGTCCCAGTTACATCAATGCGGCGCCACCCGAAAGCGGTGAACGGCTCTACGAGCATTACATGAATGGTCTGCGAGCACACGATATTGTCGTGGAGAGCGGCCTGTTCGGAGCGATGATGCAGGTGCAGCTGGTGAACGACGGTCCGGTGACCTTTGTTCTGGACAGCCGGTCAGAGGCCCGGCCCTTCGGTCCGTCGGCTGACGGACTCAGGACAGGCCCCTGACGGGCAAGGAGCGCTAGGTGCAGCGGAAAATCCGGATTCTGATGGCCAAGCCGGGTCTGGACGGCCACGACCGGGGCATCAAAGTCCTGGCCCGGGCATTCCGGGACGCCGGGATGGAGGTGATTTACCTGGGACTACGGCAGACGCCGGAGATGATCGTCCGGGCCGCCGTGCAGGAAGACGTGGACGTGGTGGCCCTATCAATTCTTTCCGGAGTCCACATGACTGTTTTCCCGCAGGTCAAAAAGCTGATGCTGGACGCCGGTCTGGACGATGTGCTCCTGACCGGTGGTGGGATCATCCCGCGTAAGGACATGGAAGCGCTCCAGCGGCAAGGGGTCGGCCGCCTGTTCGGTCCCGGAAGTGCGCTGAGTGAGATCGTGGCCTATATTACTTCGTGGGTGGAAGAGAACCGACCGGGCCTGGAAGAAGAGGCTAGCGGATGACGCCGCAGCAGCACCCCTCCAAGGAAGCCCTTCTGCAAGCTGCCCGGGAGGAAGCTCACCTGGGAGGTGGGAAGGAGCGTCTGGAGCAGCAACACGCCAAGGGGAAGCTCACCGCCCGCGAAAGACTGGATCTCTTACTGGACAAAGGTTCGTTCGTTGAAATGGACATGTTTGTCCGGCATCGAATGCGGGATTTCGGTATGGAGGACAAGCGTCCCCTGGGTGATGGTGTGGTGACCGGTTACGGCACCGTGGAGGGGAGGAGGGTATTCGTTTTTTCGCACGATTTCACCATTTTCGGCGGCTCGCTGTCCGAGACTTTTGCCGAGAAGATCTGCAAGGTGATGGACCTGGCGATGAAGGTGGGGGTGCCGGTGGTGGGTATCAATGACAGTGGCGGTGCCCGCATCCAGGAGGGAGTTCTCAGCCTGGGCGGCTACGCCGATATTTTTCTGAGGAACACGCTTGCCAGCGGGGTGGTCCCGCAGCTGAGCCTGATCATGGGTCCCTGTGCGGGCGGGGCGGTCTACTCACCGGCGATTACCGATTTTATCATCATGGTCAAGGGCACCAGCCACATGTTTGTCACCGGGCCCAACGTGGTGAAGACCGTCACCCACGAGGACGTTTCCTTTGAGGACCTGGGTGGTGCCGAGACCCACGCGACGAAGAGCGGAGTGGCGCACTTCGCCTGTGAAAACGAGGTCGAGGCCATTCAGTGCGCCCGGCGACTGCTCAGTTATCTGCCCCCGAATAATCTGGAAAGCCCGCCGCAGACAGCTACTGACGACCCGCTCGATCGGGAAGAGAAGCTCCTCGACGACCTGGTACCGGAGAATCCCAACAAGCCCTATGACATGCACCAGATAATCCTGGCGGTGGTGGATGAAGGCGAGTTTTTAGAGGTACAAACCGGCCACGCCACCAATATCATTGTCGGTTTCGCCCGTTTAGGAGGTCGCTCGGTAGGGATTGTCGCCAACCAGCCCTCGCACCTGGCGGGTGTACTGGATATCGACTCCTCGATGAAGGGTGGCCGGTTCGTGCGCTTCTGCGATGCTTTCAACATACCGCTGGTGACTTTCGTGGATGTTCCCGGCTTTTTGCCCGGCACCGATCAGGAGTGGCGCGGCATTATCCGCCACGGCGCCAAGCTGCTGTACGCCTTTTGTGAAGCCACCGTGCCCAAGGTGACGGTCATCACGCGGAAGGCGTACGGCGGGGCCTACGACGTGATGAGTTCGAAGCACATTCGGGGGGACATCAATCTGGCCTGGCCCAGCGCGGAGATTGCCGTCATGGGTCCGCAGGGGGCGGTGGAGATTCTATGGAAGAAGGATATCCAAGCTGCCGATGATCAGGAAGCGTTGACCGCGAAGTTGGCCCAGGAGTACCGCGAGAAGTTTGCCAATCCCTACATAGCCGCCGAACGGGGTTTTATTGACGATATCATCCCACCCCGTCAGACCCGCCCCCGCCTGATCGACGCGCTGAGCATGCTCGAAACCAAGGTGGACACCAATCCCCGAAAAAAGCATGGGAATATTCCCTTATGACAGGCCCGACTAGCATAGAATACCAACAGCTCCCGGCCCGCGAGCGGAAGCGCCATCTGGAGCACCACTTTGCCGAGAATTTTGAATCCCTGGCCTACACGCTGCTGGCCGATGTATATATCCAGGAGAATAACCTGGAGCGGGCCCGGAAAGTCTGCAGCATTGGACTGGATCATCACCCGAATCACGCTCCCGGCCTGTTCCTGCTGGCCACCCTGGCCTTACGTGAAGGACGTTTGGAGGAGGCGGAGGAGCTGCTATTACAGACCTTGAAGAGCGATGAATACCACCTGGAGGCGGCGGAACTGCTGGTGGCGGTTCAGGAACGGTTGCACCGCAAAAAGCCCATCCTTGAGAAGGCCTACCGCCGGTTGCTGCGGGCAAATCCTCTCAGCCGCGGGGCCCAGATGCGCCTCAAGCGCATTTATGCCGAAAGGGACCTCATCAAGGAGGTAGAGCAGGAGTTACGAGCCAGGCGGGGAGAGATAGCTGCGCCGGAGCGGGAGCGTGTTGAGCCGCGAGAGCCGGCGCGGGCCCGGGAGACTGAAGAAAAGGAGGCTCCAGCCGCGGCGGTTGAACTCCCCAGAATAGTAAGACCCCCTGCCGCGGCTGCCGAAGAAGCGGCCGCTGAACCGAGCTGGAAGGCCAACATTAAGCGACTGGCCGCCATTATGGCCACCACCGAAGAGAAACTGGCCGATGTGGAGCCCTGGCTAAAGATCTCCAAGGAAGAGGCAGGACTGGCCGATCTGGCGGAGCCGGTGACCTTACCAAAAAAGAAACCGCCAATAGAAGTGGAATTGTTGGGCGATCTTCTGGAAACGGCCGCGGTTGAGGAGAAGGAGGAGAAAGCGCCGGGCTGGCCTAAAGTAGAGGCCGCTGGAGAAGATGCCGGTCCCGAGGGCGAGCTGCTCGACAGGTTGGGCCTGGAACATGAGGAAAAGGCGGGGGAGCTGTTCGAACCGGGAGCCGTGGCCATCGGGGAAGAAGAGATTGAGCTGGAGGATAAAGGCTTTGAAACCACTGCTGATGACCACCGCAAGCAGGAGGAGGAGACCTATCGGACCGACATAGAATACCACCGAAGAGAGACCGAGCGGGAGAATGAGCTCATCAAGGCAGCGCCTGAGAGGGAAGCGCAGGAGGAACCGTTCGAAATCAGTCCCGAATCTCTCCAAGATGAAGACGAAGGTGCCCCGATTAAAGTAACGGTGGAAGAGGGGGAACCGGAGAAGGAGCCTTTCGAGCCCGGTGCCGTGGCCGCCGAGAAGGAAGAGCCCGGGCTGGAAGAAGCAGGAATCGAGACCGTGAGCGTGAGAGAAAAGAAGGCAGCGGAAGAGCCCTATCGAGCTGACGAGGAGTCCCTCCGGAGAGAGGCGGAGCGGGAAGACGAGATCATCGGGGCGGCTTTACCGGAAGAGGAGACAGCAGAAGAAGAA
>JBGVTM010000043.1 GCA_041862535.1 Candidatus Neomarinimicrobiota bacterium
ACCAAGCCGTTCAGCGTGCGCGAACTGCAGGCGCGTATCCGGGCCCTGCTGCGGCGTCAAACCGGATATCAAAAGGACATCGAGGAGTTCACTTTCGGCGACGTGCACGTTGATTTCAAGAAGCAGGAGGCCATTAAGCGCGGGCAGCCGATCAAACTGTCAGCCAGGGAATTTGAAATCCTGAAATACTTTGTCCAGCACGAGGGTGAGGTGGTCACGCGCAATGCGCTGCTGGACGATGTGTGGGGCTATGAGGCCTATCCCACCACCCGGACGGTGGATAACTACATCCTCTCTATTCGCAAGAAAATTGAGGCTGACCCGGCCGAACCGCAGTACCTGCTAACGATCCACACTGCAGGATACAAGTTTGTGAAGTGAGCTGCACCCGGGTAACGATTTCCTGCTGCCTGCTCAGCTGATTCTTTTCAATCCCCTGAAATAGAAGACCAGGCCGACGGCCACCAGGCCCACGGCGCCGCCAACAACCTTGGTGACGAACCATAATGGCGAGGTTGCCACGTCGGTGGGCAGGGTGGCGAGGACGATAGAGATCGCGGTGGTGGCGAATCCGCACCCCGCTACCAGGGTCACCCCGATTGTGCCGCCGGGTATCATGAAGGCGGGCCTCTCTATGCCGGTGTTGCGCCGGCGCAGTACTGGCACGGCCAGGAAGAGGTACAGGTACGGGATGAAGTAGACAATGATGGTGGTATCGACCAGGACCAGGTACGCTTCCTCCACCGAGCTGCCCAGCGCCCCGAGCAATATGAAAATGGAGGCCCCGATCCCCTGGACCAGCAGCGCCACGTAGGGGGTTTCCCAGCGGGGATGAATGCGCCCCAGCACCGGTGGCAGGTAGCGGTCCAGTCCGACGACGAAGGGGACGCGGGCGGAACCGGCCAGCCAGGCACCGATGCCGCCCAGACCGGTCAGGATAATGAGCAGTCCTGCCAGGCGGGTCAGGGGCAGTCCCAGGCGCTCCCCGGCACCAGCGATGGTCTCGACTACCCCGGTTACCAGGTCTATGCCCGAGCCGGTGAAGGTGGTCAGCACTGCCAGGGTGCCGATGATGTAGGTTCCGGCGATGAGGGGGGCGGCGATGAGTATGGAGCGGGGCAGGGAGCGGGCCGGGTCCCGGACCTCGCCGCCCATGACAACGGCCAGCTCCAGGCCGGCCAGAGCAAAGCAGAGACTCGACCAGAGACCGACGTTTCGCTGGCTCAGGTTCGGCAAGAGGGAGCCGACAGTGAACGGATTTTGACCCATACCCAGGTTCAGCGCCGCCGCGCCCAGAATAATTAGCAGGGCTACCGCTATCCAGTTGGCCGTGGCACCGGTGTTCTGGACCCAGCGCCCCGTCCGGAGCCCGACAATGTTCAGGCCCATTGCCAGCCAGAGGATCGCGAGTGAAAAGCCTATCTGGTAGATGGTATTATCGGCCAGGCTGGCATATTGTTGGCCGAGCACGAACACCGAGTTCCCGGCCACAAAGACGATGAGCGAGGGGTAGTAGATGAGGTTATTGACCCAGTAAGCCCAGCCGCAGATAAAACCGTGAAAGGGTCCAAATGCCTCCCGGGTCCAGACGTAGATACCGCCTTCCTCTGGCAGGCGGGAGGAGAGCTCCAGGATGGCAAGTCCCTGGGGGATGAAGAAGAACAGGACGGCCAACAGCCAGAGGATAATGGATGATGGTCCGATATTCGCCGCCGTCAACAGCCAGCGCAGGCCCACCACCGCGACGATGTGGAGCAGGATTAGATCCCGGAGACCCATGATGCGGGGAAGCTGTGGGCGTTGGTTCAAGTGGGCTCCTTGAGATCTGGGCTGGGCGCTATAGGGTTGTGTTCACGTAAGGGGCACCTGGTGAGTCAGGTTGTCACCGAGCCGGGAGCCGCAGGATTGGCAGGTCCCATGGCGCAACTCTGTGTGCAGAGCAAAAGCACTATATTTAGTACTGGCAGGTGGTTTTTCACAAAACCCTTTCCCAGCCATACTGATAACTATGGGTCCATTCTACCTATTGCACGGCACTCGGGTCCCAGCTGACGCGAAAATCTCCATTCAGTGCATCGAGCGCGAGCATGTCTTCCTCATCGAGGTGAAAATCAAAGACCTGCGCATTTTCATGAATCCGTTGTCGGTTGACCGACTTGGGAATCACGACCACATCGTGCTGCAGTGCCCATCTAAGCATGATTTGGGCGGGGATTTTATGGTATTTGGCCGCGAGGGATGCGATGATAGGATGCCTGAACTGCTGGCCACGGGTCAGCGGGCTGTAGGCTTCCAGTTGGATTCCATGGCGGCGGCAGTATTCCAGCAGCCCTTTCTGATAGAGGAAGGGGCTGAACTCGACCTGATTGACAGCCGGGATCACCGGCGACCTGGCCACCAGTTCTTCCAGGTGTTGAATTGTATAATTGCTCACACCAACGGTGCG
>JBGVTM010000044.1 GCA_041862535.1 Candidatus Neomarinimicrobiota bacterium
TAGCCGTGATCTACAAAGCTCTGGCCCCTGAAGGGACTACCGAGTATGCCATGTTCATCGTTTCCACAACAGCCTCCCTGTTGGGATCAGTACTGGGGACACTTCTCACCGGCCCGACGGACGATGCCACCCTGTTCCGGTTCTACAAGGTCACGCGGCCTTTTGGCTTTTGGAGGCGGTTTAAGGCCCAACTCCGCGTGGACAATCAGGGGGCTGTAGACGCAGAGAATCGCCGGGATATCCTCTCCGTTATAATGGCTGTGCCTTGGCAGATCGTCTTCTTCCTGTTTATGATGAGCCTGGTCTTCAAGACCTGGGGGAATGTAGCGGCGCTGGGCAGCCTGTTCGTGGCCCTCAGTGCGGGACTCTACTTTACCTGGTATCGTCACCTGTCAACTGAAGTGAAAGTTGAGGAATAATGTGAAGAGTCAGCCAGATATAACAGCGCGGAAATCCCCCCCGGCTTTCATCGCTGCTGTCCTTCTGACACTGGCAATCCTTATTACAAAAGGATCGGGGCAGGCGGTCACCTGGGAGCCGGCCCTACCCTGGCAGGGCGGCACGGTGACTATCTATTACAACGCCGTAGCCCGCGGCATCATACCAGATGCCAATCCGGTCTATATCCACTTGGGGTATAATGGGTGGAGTAATGTTCCTGACCCTGCAAATGACCCTGCTATGACCTCCACCGGTACCCCCGGTTTATGGTTCTACGATTATGCTATCCCCCAGGACGCCGAGGTTATTGATTTCTGTTTCCAGGACAAGATTAGTGGTTGGGACAACAACGGTGGCTACGGCGTGGACTGGCACATTAAGGTCGCCCCCGCCGGATTCTGGCTCCCCATAGTGCCAACGCCCAATGATACCATCACCATCATTGCCGATACAACCGGTGATCTCTGGTGGGGCGTCAACGGCTGGCAGGAGCCTATACCCGAATACTGGCCCGAAGATACCCATATCGGCGATCCTGGCGCCTCCGTCGAATCACCGCTCTCAGGACCGGATACAACCGGTCATTATTACATCAAAATTGGACCATTCCAGCGCGGTGAACAACCCGTAGAAGTCGTGGACTTCGTCTTTCACTGGAGCGACGGTACGTGGGACAACAATAACGAGGCTGACTATCATATCCTCTTGGACCTCGAACCACAAGCGGGCGATCCCCTCATCACCAATCTCTCCCATCAAGACAACGACGTTGTAAACGGCGATGAGCTGCTTATTTTCACTACCTCCGGAAGTGATTCGACCGAAATATGGATCGATGGCTCACTGGTCTATTCGAATGCTGGCGACAGCCACACTTACTACTGGCAAACGGATACCCTGACCTTCGGTCAGCATACGATCTGGATCAGGGCGGAAGGAGCAAACGGACGGGTGACCTTCCAAAAAGTGACGGTTTGGAAAGCACCCGACATCGTCATGGAACCACTACCTGCGGGGGCAGAACTTGGCGTGACGGATCATGGTAACGGCACTGTCACATTTGCTCTTCTGGCACCGGCCAAGGCCTTCGTGTGTCTTCTTGGCAGCTGGGCAGACTGGGATCCCGATTCCCTGGTCATGAATTATGATATCGGTCAGTCTATTTGGTGGCTTACTGAATTGCTTACACCGGGCACTTACCAGTATATGTACCTGATCAACGGCCAGAAGCAGCTTGGCGATCCTTATGCCACCGACGTGGAGTGGAAATTGCCCAACGGCCAGGAAGACTGGCAGTACGTTGAGAATCAGATCTGCCAGTTCAAAGTAGGGGCTGAGCCATTCGTCTGGACCGATGACGGGTGGATAAAACCGGTGATGGAAGACCTGGTGATCTACGAGCTGCTGGTGCGTGACTTCTCCTCTCAGCGGAATTTTGCCGGGGTGATTGAGAAGCTCGACTACCTGGCGGACCTGGGCATCAATGCCATCGAGCTGCTGCCCAACTACGAGTTCCCTGGAGAAAGCTCGTGGGGGTACAATCCGGCATTTTACTTCGCGGTGGAGTCTGCTTACGGTACCCCGGAAGATTTCAAAACTCTCGTAAATGAGGCTCATGCGCGGGGCATCGCCGTCATCATGGACCTGGTCTTTAACCACTGCGATGGCCGCTCGCCCTTCTATCAGCTGTACGAGCAAAATTATGATGACTCGCCCTATGTCCACGCCGAACAGAATCCCTGGGGAATGCCCGACTTTGATCATACCAAAGAAGGCACGAAGCGACTGGTCAAAGATGTGGTGCGGTATTGGATTGAGGAATACCATGTTGACGGCTACCGTTATGACAATACCACCGGTTTCGGCTGGGACGGCGCAATGGACCGGGGTATCGCCCTTTTCAGCTACGAAGCCTGGCTGGCCGACTCCAATACCTACCAGATTGCCGAACATTTTGCCAAAATCGACGAAATCAAAAACATGATCCGCGATTCCAAAATCAATTCCCACTGGCACGATATCTTTCATGATCAGATGAAGGCCAATCTCCGGGAAGGACCCTTCGAGGGAAGGAATTACGGGTATCTATCCTATACGGCCGATGGTATTGATTTCCAGGAAGAAGGCTTCCGTCAGCCTCGGAATATCGTGAACTATACCGAGAGTCACGATGAGCAGCGGGTCATCTGGGAAGCGCAGACCAATCCGGCCATCGATTATCAGTTGGCGGTCCAGAAGTCGAAACTGGGCGCCGCGATTCTACTGACTGCCACCGGTGTTCCCATGCTTTACCACGGCCAGGAGTTCGGCATGGACACGGAGAAAACCCTCGACTACAATCCCCTTATCTGGTCAAAGCTGGAGACAGAAACGGGCAGAGAGCTGCACTCATATTATCGCAAGCTCCTCCAGCTGCGCCAACAGACGCCCGCCCTCCGGGGTACCAACTGCGATTTCACCTACGACTA
>JBGVTM010000045.1 GCA_041862535.1 Candidatus Neomarinimicrobiota bacterium
AGATTCCCGATTTTTGCGGTGGCTGGGTGGGATACTTGGGCTATGAAACCGCCGCTTGGATGGAAGAAGTTCCCGTCCATCCTGCTGAAAACGGGGCTATTCCTGATGCACTCTTTATGCTTTTTGAGACCGTCATGGCCTTCGACCACCTCAAGCAGGAGATTATTGTGTGCCATACGCGGCAGGTGGTCGGGGGTCAATCCTTGCGGCCTCAATACGAGGCGGCCTTGGCGGTGGTCGATCAAGTAGAAGAGGCGCTACACATCGATATCGACTACCAGACACCACCGGTCACCCGGAAGAGCCGGCTTGAAGCCGACATGAGTCCCCAGCAGTTCATGGCGGCGGTCAAACGGGCCAAGGAATATATCTTCGCAGGGGACATCTTTCAGCTGGTTATCAGCCAGCGCTTTAAGCGGGCCACCTCCGTGGAACCCCTCACCCTCTACCGCGCCCTGCGAAACATCAATCCATCGCCTTATATGTTCTTACTCCACCTCGAAGATTTCTCCGTTATTGGTGCCTCACCAGAGTTACTGGTAAAGGTGACTAAGGATATCATGGAGGTACGACCGATTGCCGGAACGCGTCCTCGGAGCCAGGACCGCGCCGAGGACGCCCGGCTGGCGGAAGAACTTCTAGCCGACGAGAAAGAAAGAGCAGAGCACCTCATGCTGGTGGATCTGGGCCGCAACGACGTGGGACGGGTATGCCGCTTTAAGTCGGTCTCAGTGCAGGAGTTCATGGTAGTGGAACGGTACAGCCACGTTATGCACATCGTGAGTGACATTCAGGGTCGGCTGTCGGACGGCAAGGATGCTTTCGACGCTCTGCTGGCCGGCTTCCCGGCCGGTACCGTCACGGGTGCCCCCAAGATCAGGGCTATGGAGCTCATTAATGAACTGGAGCCCATCCGTCGGGGCATCTATGCCGGTACCATAGGATATATTGACTTCCACGGCAACCTGAACACATGCATCGCCATCCGCACCATGCTCATCAAGGACGGGATTGTGAGCTTCCAGAGCGGGGCGGGGATTGTGGCTGATTCCGATCCTGAAAAGGAGTACCAAGAGACGGTGAACAAGGCGGAGGCCATTATGCGGGCTGTCGATTTCGCTGAAAAGGGATTGCAGTGATCCTCGTTCTGGATAACTACGATTCCTTTACTTATAACCTTGTGCAGTACATCGGCCACTTCACGGAGGAGGTTGAGGTGATCCGCAACGACGCCCTGCCTCTGGAAGAGCTGCGGCGAAAGTCACCGGAGAAGATCATAATTTCCCCTGGACCCGGCCGCCCGGAGAATGCCGGGCTATCGGTAGCGGTGGTGCAGGAGCTGGGACCCACCATCCCGATCCTGGGCGTTTGTTTGGGGCATCAGGCCGTTGCCGCCGCCTATGGCGGTAAGGTCGTCCAAGCCCCGGAAATCCGTCACGGCAAACTTTCCACCATCAAACATAATGGCCGCAGCCTGTTTAGCGGCATCCCATCACCACTCCAGGCCACCCGGTATCACTCACTTATAGTGGAGGAAGCTTCCCTACCAGCAGAGCTGCTAGTGACGGCCCGGAGCGATAGCGGTCTGGTGATGGGGATCGCGCACCAATCCCATCCCGTGCTGGGAGTGCAATTTCACCCCGAATCCATCCTGACCGAATATGGATTGCACATGATCGAAAACTTCATCGTGAGGTTCCCATGAAAACCATTCTAAACCAGCTCCTGGGCCACCAGGACCTTTCCATGCCCGAAGCCCATGACGTCATGGTACGCATCATGTCGGGCGAGTTTAACGATAGCCAAATTGCCGCCTTTTTGGTGGCACTCAGAGCCAAGGGTGAAACCTCTTCAGAGATCGCCGGTTTCGCCCAGGCCATGCGGGACAAAATGATCAAGGTGCCCATTTCAGTGGACGCGATCGACATGTGCGGTACCGGAGGGGATGCCAAGGGAACCTTCAATATCTCCACCGTCGCCTCTTTCGTGGTGGCCGGAGCGGGCGTCCCGGTAGCCAAGCACGGAAATCGCTCTGTCACCAGCGACTCCGGGTCGGCGGATGTCCTGGCGGCCTTAGGGGTGGACATCGATATGAAGCCCGACAAGGTTGCTGAAGCGGTTGAGCAGGTAGGGCTCGGCTTTATGTTCCCACCCTCGCTTCACCCGGCTATGAAGCACGTCATGCCGGCGCGGAGATCTCTGAGCATCCGTACCGTTTTTAACATTCTGGGACCCCTCTCCAATCCCGCCGGAGCCCAGCGACAGCTGCTGGGCATCTTTGACGGCACCCTTACCGAGACCCTGGCCAAAGTGCTCAGAAAGCTGGGCTCCAAGCAGGCATTACTGGTCTACGGGGAGGATGGCCTCGATGAGCTCACCACCACCACGTCCTCCAAGATGAGCCATCTGCTGGAGACCGGTATCGTGAAATCGTCGATTCTCAATCCAAGCAGTCTGGGTTTGCCCCGGGCGTCTCTGGCTGACCTCAAAGGAGGATCACCCGAAGAAAATGCCAAGATTACCATAGACATTCTCCGGGGACAGGTCGGCCCTAAGCGGGATGTGGTGCTGCTGAATGCTGCTGCCGGACTCATGGTGGGAGGGGCAGTGGCTGAACTTAAAGATGGTATTGCGCTGGCTGCCGAATCCATCGACAGCGGCCGGGCACTCAAGGTACTGGAAAACCTGGTAGCCTTCTAAATGTCTATTCTGGATGAAATATTAGCCCATAAGGCCGAAGAGGTCCGTCAACGCCAAGAACGCCATCCGGTGGAGGCCTTCCCTCCCAGGCCCGGCGAGGTGCGTGACTTTCGCGGGGCTCTAGGAAAGCCCGGGCTACAGGTCATTGCTGAAGTGAAGCGGAGATCACCATCTATAGGGAATATCCGGATGGAGCTGGAGCCTTCCCACCTGGCCCGCAGCTACGCCCAAGCTGGCGCGGCGGCGATCTCCGTTCTTACCGATGAAAAATATTTCGGCGGCAGCCTGGAACACCTAATGGAAGTGCGCACCGCCGTTGATCTCCCCGTGTTGCAAAAAGACTTTATTATCAGCGAGTATCAGGTGTACGAGTCCTATCAGGCTGGTGCTGATGCCATCCTCCTGATCGCCGATGCCCTGCCACAAGAACGGCTGGAAGCACTATACTGGCTGGCCCGTTCCCTGGGGCTTCACGTACTGGTGGAAGGCTATAGTGAGAGTGCCCTCACGCGGCTTCGCCAGCTGATGCCGCGATTAGCAGGCATAAATTCTCGGAACCTTGCCACGATGAAGATAGATCTGGAGTTCATGCTCTGGTCACGCCATCTCCTGCCAACAGCAGCTATTCACGTGGCTGAGTCCGGTATCGCTAACTCGGCCGACCTGGCCAAGGTAGAGCAGGCCGGATACGACGCCGCCCTCATCGGCACGGCCCTGCTTAGAGAAAGTGACCCCGGGGCTACCCTGCGCCGCTTTCTGGCCAGCCTCAACCCGGAGGAGTCATCGGGATGATACCCGTCAAGATCTGCGGTATTACCCGCGAAAAGGACGCCCGCCTGGCAGCCCAGCTCGGCGCAGCAGCACTGGGATTCATCTTCTATCCCCTCAGTCCCCGCTATATTACGCCCGAAAAGGCCCGGGCCATCGCTGAGGCAGTCGGCAGCCACCCTCGCAAGGTGGGGGTTTTTGTGAACGCATCTATAGAAGAGATCAACCACATTGTTGTCAAGGCAGGCCTGGACCTGGTGCAGCTAAGTGGCAATGAGCCGCCGGAGGTCTGCCGGCGCGTGACCGCCCCCGTGATCAAGGCCTTCCGAGTAGGAACGGATTTCCAACCAGCGCTTGCGGAACCCTATGATGTCCACGCTATTCTGTTGGATACCCATTCCCCAGGCAGTTTCGGCGGCACGGGCAAGACCTTCGAATGGTCCCGGATTAATCGGGACGCCTTCACCAGACCCCTAATTCTCTCGGGAGGGCTGAATTCCAGGAATATCCTCAGGGGTATCGAAGCGCTCCGTCCCCACGCGGTGGACGTCAACAGCGGCGTAGAGGCCAGTCCCGGCGTGAAAGACCATGTGAAAATGAACCGCCTGTTCGCTGTTCTATCCCAAACTCAGGCAGATGATGAACAAGTCTTCTAAGCTCAAGTCGTCAGGCTATGCTCAACCCGACAGCCATGGCCGCTTCGGTGAATTTGGTGGCCAGTATGTGCCGGAAACCCTGCTCCCAGCCCTTCAAGCCTTGGAACAGGCCTATGCAGCCGCGAAAGCGGATCGAAATTTCCAGGACGAATTGGATCATTTATTCCACCATTATGCCGGGCGACCAACACCTTTGTACCATGCCAGGCAACTCAGCAGAGAGTTGGGCGCCAACCTCTATTTAAAGCGGGAAGACCTGGCCTATACCGGCGCCCATAAAATCAATAATACTCTCGGGCAAATCCTGCTGGCCCGGCGGATGGGCAAGACGCGCATTATAGCCGAGACCGGTGCCGGCCAGCACGGGGTAGCTACAGCCTCGGTGGCGGCCCAATTCGGCCTGACGTGCCTGGTGTACATGGGGGAGGAGGACATGCATCGCCAGCGACTCAATGTCTTCCGCATGGAGCTGCTGGGTGCGGAAGTCCGGCCTGTAGCTAGCGGCACCAAAACCCTGAAAGAGGCCACCAGTGAGGCCATCCGCGATTGGGTTGCCAATGTAGAAGATACTCACTACCTCCTTGGGTCAGTCGTAGGCCCCCATCCCTACCCCATGCTGGTCCGTGACTTCCAGACGGTGATCGGACGGGAAACAAAGCTGCAATTCGCACAGCAGGTAGGAGGATTGCCGGACCTGCTGGTAGCTTGTGTGGGCGGTGGCAGTAACGCCATTGGTCTATTCCATCCCTTCCTGGACGACCCGGTGCGTATGGTGGGCGTAGAAGCCGCCGGTCGGGGATTGGACTCAGGTGCCCATGCCGCCACCCTTATTAAAGGAACCAAAGGAGTGCTCCACGGCTCAGCCAGCTATCTCCTCCAGACCGACGACGGGCAGGTACAGCTGCCCCACTCCATCAGCGCCGGTCTCGATTACCCCGGCGTGGGACCGGAACATAGCTACTTGAAGGAACGAGGCCGGGTGACTTATCTATCAGCCACTGATGACGAGGCCCTGACGGCCTTCCAGTGGCTGGCGGAAAAGGAGGGGATCATTCCGGCCCTCGAACCGGCTCACGCCCTGGCGGCCCTGCAGCAGAAAAAAATTGATCTCGCTGAAGGAATGAACGTGATCCTGTGTTTGTCCGGTCGCGGGGATAAGGATGTCCAGACAGTGGCCGCTGCCCTCGGTAGGGGCATCTCGTGAGGCGCATCGCCCGGCTCTTTCGCTCCCCCGGCAAAAAGTTGGTGCCCTTCTTTACCGCCGGCTTCCCGCAGCTGGAGAGCACCCTGCCACTGGTGCTGGCGGCCGAAAAGGCCGGCGCCCAGATGGTGGAAATCGGCATGCCTTTTTCAGACCCTCTGGCTGATGGTCCCGTCATCCAGCGCACCAGCCAGACAGCTCTGGCAAATGGCGTCACCATACCTTGGATCCTCGACACAGTAGCGCAAATTCGTAAGCGGTCTCAGTTACCCATCACTCTCATGGGCTACATTAACCCGCTTTTAAAGATGGGTCTGGAAACATTCCTTGCTCGTGCTCAGGCATCTGGAGTTGATGGGCTCATCATCCCTGATCTGCCACCCGAGCAAGGGGCGGAGTTCTACCAGCAGGCCCGCAAACTGGGCATCAGCACTATTTATCTGGTAGCCCCCAATACCCCGGACGCACGCATTCAACACCTGAGCCGGGAAGCGGAAGACCTCCTTTATGCTGTTTCCATACTTGGCGTCACGGGATCAACCCTGTCCGCCCGGCAGGGTCTGGCTCGCTACCTGGATCGGGTGCGGGCAGCATCAGAAGTCCCCTTTGTGGTCGGTTTCGGCCTGACCACCCCGGAAGACATACACCAGGTTGCAGCCAGAGCGGACGGCGTGGTAGTGGGCAGCGCACTGCTGGCCCGTATCGAAAAATCTAGCGACCCGGTCCAGGAGACGACTCAGTTCTTAAGAAGCTTAGCCGCGGCCTTAGCCCAAGAGAAACGACCCGCCGGTCAGGATAAAAGAAATGCGTAGCTCCCGCCGCAACCGGTTTACTAACCGGAAGGGAAGAACAACGGCACACTATTCTTAGGAGTCAAGCAATGACAGTCAAGGGAGAACGACCGAGGGTAGGTATCATCGGGTTCGGTCGTTTCGGGCCGGTGCTAGCCCGCCTACTCATGCCCAAGCATGAGGTGTTAGCCTATGATATTGTTGACATCACAGAGCGGGCAAGATCGGCTGGGGCTAAACCAGCCAGCTGGGAGGAGGTGGCGAAGGCCCCCACCATTTTCCTGGCCGTCCCAATCCGCCGCCTTAAGAAAGTGGTGGCCGCGCTGGTACCCGATGTAAAACCCGGCACCGCCGTCATGGACGTCTGTTCAGTGAAAGTCTACCCAGCCACCGTGATGAAAGAGTATTTCCCGCCGGCGATCACAACCATTGCCTCCCATCCCCTTTTCGGGCCCGATTCCAGTTACCAGGGATTCCAGAACCTGCCGCTGGTGATGTACCCCGTCTCCCCCCGCTCACAGCTGTTTGATGATTGGGTACGGTACTTTCGGGACCAGGGACTGCGGGTAATTGAGATGTCACCGGAAGAACACGACCGCCTTGCAGCCCGGAGCCAGGGCATCACTCACTTCATCGGGCGGGTGCTCACAGAGTTCGGCATCGCCCCCACCCCTATTGACACAGAGGGCTTCCGGGATCTGCAGCTGGTGGTAGAACAGACCTGCTACGACAGTTTCGAACTCTTTCACGACCTGGAAAATTTCAATCCCTACACCATGGAAATGATCGACGCCGTCATGAAGGCTGTGGATCAAGTGAAACAATCGATTCTACGGAGAGAATGAATGCTAGTTATAATGGATGCCCGCGCCACGGATGAAGATATCCAGCGGGTGGAAAACCGCATCCGTGAACTGGGTTACAAGGCCCACCCCATCCCTGGTGCTACCCGTCTGGCCATTGGCGTAACCGGCAACCAGGGCATCGAAGATCGAATTTACCTGGAGGGTTTGCCGGGGGTTCAGCAGGTCATCCCGGTGACCAAGCCCTATAAATTGGCCAGCAGGGAAACCAAGCCCGAAAACTCGGTGGTTACCGTGGGCCATGTTAAATTTGGTGATGGCAGTGTGGTGATGATTGCTGGTCCCTGTGCCGTTGAGAGTCGGGAGCAGACCCTGCGGATTGCTGAAGCGGTGGCTTCCCTGGGGGCGCAAATGCTCCGAGGCGGCGCCTATAAGCCCCGCACCTCACCCTACACCTTCCAGGGATTGGGTGAGCCGGGCTTGGTAATCCTAGCCGAGGCCCGAGAGCGAACCGGGCTGCCAGTGGTGACGGAAGTGGTGGACCCCGGGCTCGCCCCCCTGGTGGCCAAGTACGCCGACATGCTACAAATCGGCACCCGGAATATGCAGAACTTCGAGCTCCTGAAGGAAGTGGGAAAGCTAGGCAAGCCGGTCTTGATGAAACGGGGTATGAGCGCTACTCTCGATGAGACCCTCATGTCCGCGGAGTACCTCATGTCCCACGGGACCCACGATGTGGTTATCTGCGAGCGGGGGGTACGCACTTTTGCCAGCCATGCCCGCAACACCTTGGACGTAAGCGTTATCCCGGCCCTCAAGCAGGTAAGTCACCTGCCCATCATCGTGGACCCCAGTCACGCCAGCGGCAATCGCAATAGTGTCATTCCCCTGGCTCTGGCTGGTGTGGGTGCTGGTGCCGACGGCCTGATTGTGGATGTGCATGACGATCCCGACCATGCCCTGGTTGACGGCCCGCAGGCTCTTTTGCCTAAGGACTTCCAGGCACTCATGGGGCTGCTGGAAAAGGTTACCGCCGCATTGGGCCGCCAATTTGTCCTCCATCGGCAGCCAGGGAAAGAACCTAGCAACGATGCACTTGCGCTTGCCGGGAGATAAGTCCATCTCTCACCGGGCCCTAATGCTTGCGGCCCTGGCGGATGGTACTTCGCATTTAATGAACCTCTCACCAGGTGCTGACCTAACTGCTACCCGCCGCAGCCTGGCGCAGTGTGGCATTTCCATCCGCAAAGAAGGGGAGGAAATGATAGTGGAAGGTTGCGGCGGCAATTTCCAGTCACCGAAGGGAGATCTGGACGCGGGCAATGCTGGCACCACCGCCCGGCTGCTGACCGGGCTGCTGGCCGGGCGGGGCATTCACGCCCGGCTGACCGGTGATGCATCTCTATCACGCCGCCCCATGGGACGGATCGCAACTCCGCTCCAACAGCTAGGGGCCAGGATACAAATGTCTCCTAGAGGAACCTTACCCCTGAAACTATACCCCGCCAGCCTCGGCTCTCTGACTTATAGACTGCCAGTAGCCAGCGCCCAGGTGAAGTCAGCCCTGCTCCTTGCTGGTCTCGCCAGCGAGGGATCCGTTACGGTCATAGAGCCAGTGCCTACCCGCAACCATACCGAGCTCATGCTCCAGGCTCTGGGAGTGGACATCCAGATCTCCGGGAATCACATAACCATCGGGGCCGGACGGCAGACTATCCCCCCATTTACGTTGGCGGTTCCCGGCGATCCTTCTTCAGCCGCCTTCCCGGTTGCCCTGGCCGTCCTGCAACGAGACATGCAGCTGAACATCGATGATCTCCTGCTCAATCCCACCCGGATGGGATTCTACCACGCCTTACAGCGTATGGGCGCCCAGGTGACCTGGACCAGTAAGCGCCAGGCCTTGGGTGAGGAGGTCGGCAGCCTGACTATCCGTTCATCATCCCTCCGGGGTGTAAAACTCTCAGGAGATGAAATCCCTGCCCTTATTGACGAGCTCCCTATCCTGGCTGTGTTGGCCACTCAGGCTAAGGGCGAGACGGTAGTGCGGGATGCCGATGAGCTGCGGGTCAAAGAGAGTGACCGTATTAAGGCCGTATGCGAGAACCTGGTTCGCATGGGAGGCCGGGTGCAGGAGCTCCCGGACGGATTCCGTATTCTGGGCCCCACCTCCCTGAGAAGAGCTACGATCACCACCTACAGCGATCATCGCATCGCCATGGCCTTCACCGTGGCGGGCCGCATTGCTGCCGGCACTACCACCCTTGACGACCCTGACTGCGTAGAAATCTCATTTCCCGGTTTCCATCAGCTGATCGATCAAGTGGCGGGAAAAATATCGCCAGGGGTGCCATGAGATCCTTCGCTGTCATCGGTCATCCCCTTGGCCACACCCTCAGTCCCACTTTTCATAATTATCTCTTCGACCGGCTGGTCCTAGATGCCCGCTACAATGCCCTGAACATATCCCCACATGAACTGCCTGTGGTGACCCAGCAACTGCGCCAGGGCCACCTGGACGGTATTAATATTACCCTGCCTTATAAAACTGCCTTCCTGGCCCATCTGGATGAGGTGGCTCCCGACGCCGCACCGGTGGGGGCAGTGAATTGCGTCACCGCAGTTCAGGGACGCCTTACAGGCCACAACACCGATGTAGCCGGCATTCATTTTACCCTCCAGGAAGGTGGCTTCGATGCCAAGGGGACAAGCGTGCTAATTATGGGAGCTGGTGGTGCCGCCCGTGCCGCCATGGCGGCCCTGACGCAGCTGGGTACAGGCCATATCTGCGTAGCAGCTCGGAGAAAGGGGGCGGTGGAGAGCTTCCTGAACGATTTCCGCACGGCCATAGGTAATACGACTCTGGATGGCAGGCTTATGGATCCCGAACTGAATACTACACCCTACCAGCTACTTATCAACGCCACGCCGGTGGGTATGTGGCCCAAAGAAGAAACTTCCCCCCTCAAGGCGAACCAACTCCATCAGGGACAGACCGTTTTCGACCTGGTTTATCACCCGGAAGAGACTCTGCTTATAAGGCAGGCCACCAGCCGAGGCTGCCATGTAATTACCGGGCTGCAGATTTTTATCAGGCAGGGTCTGGCATCTTTGGAACACTGGTTCCCCGGCGTCATTTACAACGATATCGGCACTCTGAATCCAAGGATCGAGGTGTCCACCCTAAGGGCAGTGTTGCTAGATGCCATCAAGAAACGCGCCACCGATCCGGACACGGCGGTACAAGCAGGAGAATCGGCACAATGAGGAAACTTCGCTGGTTGACGGCCGGTGAGTCCCATGGTAAAGGACTAATAGGCATCCTTGAAGGGCTGCCCGCTGGTCTGGAGATTACCGAGGACTATATCGCGTTCCAACTGACCCGGCGGCAGCTGGGCCACGGCCGCAGCGAGCGCATGCAAATCGAAAGTGACCGGGCTGAAATTTACGCCGGTGTTCGCCACGGCAGAACCCTGGGATCCCCTATTGCTCTCATCCTGGCTAATAAGGATTGGGAGAACTGGAAACACATCATGTCGATAGGTCCGCCTGATCGGTCCATCAAACCGGTGACCGTCCCCCGTCCGGGCCATGGCGACCTGGCCGGGATCAAAAAATATGGCTTCGCCGATATCCGCAATGTGCTGGAGCGGGCCAGCGCACGCGAGACAGCTATGAGAGTTGCCTTGGGCAGTCTAGCTCGTAAATTCCTGTCTGAATTGCATATGGAGGTGGGCAGTCGCGTGATCTCCATCCATACCGCGAAAGACGATTTCGAACTGCCGGTTGGTCTATCTCCCGAAGGTCTCAACACCCGGGTGGACGCCTCCCCGGTGCGGTGCCTTAGTAAAAAGGCGGAGAAAGCCATGATTCAGGCCATCGAAAAGGCTAAGGCAGCTGGTGACAGTGTGGGCGGCACCTTCGAAGTTATCGCCGCGGGTATCCCCTACGGCCTCGGCAGCCACATCCAGTGGGACCTTAAGCTGAAAGCCCGCCTGACACACGCGGTAGTGTCTATTAACGCCATTGAGGGCGTAGAAATCGGTCTGGGGTTTGCTGGGTCCCAGCGCTCCGGCAGCGAATGTCAGGATGAAATCATCAGCGAAGGTGAGGCTGGACGTCTTACCCGGCCCACAAATAATGCTGGTGGAATTGAGGCCGGTATAAGCAATGCCCAGCCCATCGTGGTACGGGCAGTGATGAAACCACTACCCACCCTTGCGCAACCACTGCGGTCAGTGAATGTTCTTACGGATAAGCCTGAGCCGGCCCATAAAGAACGCACCGATGCCTGTGCCGTACCGGCGGCCTCCATTGTTGCTGAAAGCATGGTCTGCCTGGTCCTGGCCGATGCCCTGCTGGAAAAATTCGGCGGCGACAGTATGGATCAGGTAAAAGCCCATATGCAGGCCACAGCCCAATATTAACATTTGAGGTGCCTACCATGGATCTCGAATACCACACGCACCACCCAATTGCGACCGACAATATCTGTTTAATTGGGCTCATGGGCAGCGGCAAATCCACTATCGGCATCCTCCTGGCCCAGCGTCTGAGGTACACCTTTGTCGATCTCGACAAAGAGATATCAGTCCGCATGGGTCGCTCCATCCGAGAGATCTTCGAGCAGCTGGGCGAAGAGAAATTCCGTGATGAGGAGCGGAGCCAGCTGCGCCGCTTCTGCCAGCAGGAGCGGCAGGTCATCGCGTGCGGCGGCGGTGTGGTGGTAACCACTGACAATCTGGAATGCCTCCGTCGGCAGATCTCCGTCTATCTGAAGGCCTCACCGGAAACACTGGCCAAGCGAGTAGGAACCGGCCAAGGCCGGCCGTTGCTGAAAGGTGCCGTCTCTGTTACCCAGCGGCTGGCGACCATCCTCAAAGAGCGCGAGCCCCTGTACCTCGACTGCGCCAGAATTACGCTCATAACGGAAGGCAAGGACCCAAAGACTCTCGTTAAGGAACTGCTGGCACAAATGCCCACTGAAATCCTCCCTGTTACACGATGACGACCATTATCGTCAACTTGGGCCCCCGGAGTTACCCCATCCACATCGGTGCGGGCCTTCTTTCGTCCCTGCCAGATATCCTGGAGCCCCTGGAGGTAAGCGGACAGGTAGGACTGGTTAGCACTGCTAACATTCATGAGCTCTATGGTGAGGCGGTGGAAGTGGCCTTCGCCGCCGTTGGTTGCCAGGTCTCCACTGCGCTAATCACCGATGGTGAGGCAGCTAAGAATCTAGCCACCGTAGCCGAGCTTTATGATACTTTCCTGGAGGCCGGTCTCGATCGTTCTTCCACCCTCGTGGCCTTTGGCGGGGGTATGGTGGGTGACATCACCGGATTTGTAGCTGCCACTCTCTTCCGGGGAATCAACTACCTACAGATCCCCACTACCCTCCTGGCCATGGTGGACGCTTCTATCGGAGGCAAGACCGGGGTGAACCACCCCCGCGGTAAAAACCTCATCGGGGCCTTCCATCAACCCCAAGCGGTGCTGATTGATCCGGCCCTGGTACGCACTCTTCCGCGACGGGAAATCACTGCCGCTCTCGCCGAAATTATCAAGGCCGCAGCCATTGCTGACAGCCGGTTCTTCCAGCGCCTGGCTGAGAGCATCCAGCCACTGGTTGACCTGACAGATATGTCCCTCCTAGAAGAAGCCATCATCCAGGCATGTCGCATCAAGGCGCGGATTATCTCCGAAGATGAGCGCGAAGGGGATCGGCGGCGCATTCTCAACTTCGGGCATACTCTGGGACACGCCGTAGAGGCAGCCTTAAGCTATGGCACCCTAAGACATGGCGAAGCAGTGGCCGTGGGCATGGTAGCCGCTGGCCACATCAGTACCCGCGTAACAGGCTTCCCTCCGGGTGAACTGGAACTTCTGACCGCCACAATTGCCCGCCTCGAGTTGCCAAAACTCCCGACAGTCGACCAAGTGGCCATCCAATCGTTCCTGCAGCATGACAAGAAAGTCCAAAGAGGAGTTCTCCATTTCGTCCTGCTAGAAACCATCGGCCAACCCATAATTACATCCCAAGTTACTAATGATCACATCAAAGAAGCCCTTGACGAAATTCAGCGGAGGTTTGCATGCGATACCTGGTGATTCACGGTCCCAACCTGAACCTGTTAGGCCGCCGGGAACCAGAGATTTACGGCCACGAGACTCTGGAGGAGCTTAACGCCTGGATCAGGGAGTTACCTGATCTGACCGACGATAATCTGATCTTCTATCAGAGCAATCACGAGGGGGACCTCCTGGACTGCCTCCACGCCCACATGGGCAAGGTGGATGGTGCGGTCATCAACCCGGGCGCCCTCGCCCATACCAGCTACGCCCTCCGGGATGCCATCGCCGCCGTGGACTATCCGGTGGTGGAAGTACACCTATCAGACATCAATAAGCGCGAACCATTCCGCAAAGTGTCGTTGATTAAGGATGTCTGTGTGGCCCAGATCGTCGGTCAGGGCAAAAAGGGCTATCTGAAGGGACTGAAGATCATTAAAAAGGGCTAGGAAACCACCGAGATTCGGCCCGCGCAAAGACTTCATCCAACCGGCCTCATGACAGGAAACGGGCCGTAGCCGTAGCTATGTCCCCGATATTGCAGACCCGCGCAAATCCATCGGTTATGGCCAGGATATCCTGGTCCTCGATCCCCCGCTCGATGCGCTGCAGGATGATGCGGGTCTGCTCTTCATCGGTCAGGTACCGGGGTGGGGGGATGGACTGGGCGCGCAGGACAGTCATACCCACTAATAGAATTCACGACGATACAGCGGAGGTGGGACGGTCTCAGCTGCCCAGCACAGCCTTCACCATCTCAATCACATCTTTCAGTTTATACGGCTTGTGCAACACCTTTTGCACGCCGTATCGCTTGAGTTCAGCGATCTCGTCGGGTTCGAGGTAGCCGGAAGAAATAATAATCTTCACACTGGGGTCACTGGTGTGGATACGCCGGGCCAGTTCTTTGCCGTCCAGTTCAGGCATCCCCAAATCGGAGATGATCAGGTCGATTGCGCCGGGATGCTCCTGGAAGAACTGCCACGCTTCAACACCGTTTTCAGCTACATTGATCCGATAGTTCCAGGGAGAGAGCGCCTCAGCCAGGAGAGATCGTAAGGCCGGTTCATCTTCTACTACCAAGATACGCTCGCCTTTACCTTGAGCCCGCACTTTCAGT
>JBGVTM010000046.1 GCA_041862535.1 Candidatus Neomarinimicrobiota bacterium
AACCACCGCTCTAGAGCCCTTTTCCCGCCTTCGGGCCGGAAGGCTGCTGGAGCGGGCAAGTGCAGTCCAGCCGGGATTATATCCAATCCCTCCCCTGCAAAGAACCCCCTGCCGATTCTAGGCCTGAAGCATATCGATGGAGATGTCAACTACGGTATCCTCCTTGATTATCGCTGGAGCCCCGGTTAAGTTGTTCTCAAAGCAATAATTACAGGATACTCCGGGCCGAATGTAAATTTGTCTTCAGATGAGTTGTTGATAACCCATGAAACTCCGGCCTAGAATTCTTACCCTGGTCATAGGGATCCTCATTGTTTCCTTCCTGGCCCTGTCGATACCGCTCTACTGGTACACACGCAGCGCGTTGGAAGATGAGATGGATAAACGCCTCCTGAGCACGGCTCGCATAGCCGCGGGACAGCTGAGCGGGGACCTCCTGCTGAGTCTCACAAGGGAGCCTGCTTTGTCCGCGGTCAGGCTTGCCCTGGAGCAGGAACTGGCTTCGTTCCTGGTCGACGGCATTGAAGGTATCGCGATCTACTCGCAGCAGGGCGATGAACTGGCCAGGCAGAGTCAAATGAAATCGGATCATCCCCAGGTATCGGTCCTGCTCCAGAACTTTTCCCGGATTGGGAGCAACGTAGAAAGCGCCGTATCGGAGATTTACCAGTTCCCTGAGGGCGGCTATTTCAAAGCTGCTGCCATCGCCATCGATACCGGAATGAGCCCTCCTCCCATCCTGGTGGTCTGGGGCGGTGCTGATTTTATGACGGTCATCGATCAGATTGTGGGCAGCATCTTCTGGATCGTTCTGGTCTCGATTCTGGTTGCCGTCAGTCTGGCCATCGTCTTTTCGCGATCACTGGTTCGCCCCGTCATGCAGCTCTCTGATTACACTAAAGCGATCCAGAAAAATATCTATTCGGGTACGGTGGATCTGGGACGGACAGATGAATTGGGCGACTTAAACCGGGCCCTGTCTGAGATGCATACCGAGATCAGGGAGCACGAGCAATCAATGAAACAGCTCCTCTCAGGCATTGCTCATGAAATAAAGAATCCGCTGGGCGGCATCGAGATATATACCGGACTGTTGGAGGAGGCCTTTTCCGATGAAGCCTATGGCGAAGATGCGGTCGAGCACCGCTCTTACCTCGAAAAGGTTGCCAGGGAACTCCGCCATCTGAAGCAGATTGTATTGGAATACCTCGACTATGCCCGCCCGCTTCGAAGCCATCTGGAACCACTGGCCGTCGAGGCGATCTTCGAGGATATCCAGCGCATCCTCCATCCGGAAATGAGACAAAAACAGGTGCAGTATAGCCTCTCCGGAAAAGGTGTGGTCCTGGGCGATGAGTCTAAACTCAGGCGGGTCTTCTTGAATCTATTAAAGAATAGCCTGGAGGCTGTTAACGAGAAGGGCACCATCAGCATCAATATTGAGAGTCAGGATGGCCTGGTAAGTGTGGAAGTGTCTGATGATGGCGTAGGCATTCCTGAAACCGACCTGGCGAACATTTTCAATCCCTACTTTACCACCCAGGACAAAGGTTATGGTCTGGGTCTGGCCATCGTAAAAAGCATTATTGATGAGATGAATGGCACGATTCTTGTTAAAAGTGAAGTAGGCAAAGGGACCAAGTTCACCTTGAGTCTCCCCCAGAGATAGTATGAAGACCGTCAACCAGAGCACAATTCTTGTCATCGAGGATGACAGCACCATGCGGGAAGGCATCCAGACCGTCCTGGAAAAGAAAGGCTACCGCGTGAACTCTGCCGCCGACGGGTTCGAAGGCAGCCTGCTTTTCAAGAAACTCCCGCCGGATCTAGTCATCACCGACCTGAAGCTCCCCGGCAAGAGCGGCATGCATCTGCTCCACGAGTTCCTGGAGGCAAATCCGCTGCTGCCGGTCATCCTCATCTCCGCCTACGGGACCATAGACCTGGCGGTAAGTGCTCTGAAGTCCGGTGCACGAGATTTTATTGCTAAGCCGTTTTCCATCGATGAGCTGAAGACGAAGGTCTCGGAAATCCTCAAACACGCGCCCGCAACCGAATTCAAACCGGTGGCGATTCCCACCTTTTACGGCATGGTGGGTTCTTCGCCCGAGATGGAAATGCTCAAGGAGCAGATCAAACAGGTGGCTAAAGTGGACAGCCCGGTGCTGATAACCGGCGAAAGCGGTACCGGTAAGGAGCTGATTGCCCGGGCGATCCACAATGAAAGCAAAAGAAAGGAGAAGGTATTTCTGGCAGTCAATTGCGGCGCCTTCACTGACACCCTTCTGGAAAGTGAATTATTCGGCCATGAAAGGGGATCGTTCACCGGGGCGATAAAACAACACCAGGGGATATTTGAACAGGCGGACGGCGGCACGATTCTAATGGATGAGATCAGCGAGGTATCACCGCAGCTGCAGATCAAACTACTCAGGGTCCTTCAGCATCAGTCGTTTCAGCGCCTGGGTGGGACGGAGGAGATCTCAACCGATGTCCGCGTTATCGCTGCCACCAACCGGAACTTGAAGGAAGCCATCAAAAGCAAACAATTTCGTGAGGACCTTTATTTCCGGATTAACGTAGTCCCCATCTACGTTCCGCCTTTGAGGGAGCGACAGGCCGATATCCCCGAACTGATCGAATACCTTCTCGAGGTGAAATCCTGCAGCCTGGGAAGGGAAAGCCCGGAGATAACCGCTGACGCTATCGAAAAACTGCAGCGCTACCCCTGGCCCGGGAACATCCGGGAGCTGGAAAATCTGCTGGAGAGAATCCTTATCTTTTCCGATAGCGGGGTGATCTCCGCTGACAACATCTATTTTGATGAAGACAGTGAGGATCTAACTGAGAGCAGCGGTAACCTGGCGGAAGTTTTGGAAGATACGGAATACCGAATGATCAAGAAGGCCTTGGAGAAAGCGGGCGGTATCAAGCAAAGGGCCGCTAAAATGCTGGGAATCAAAACCAGCACCCTGTATTACAAGATGGAGAAGTATGGTTTATTTGAGGATAAAACCCGTACTTCGAAATCTGAGCATAACGAGTAAGCGAAAAAGAATACCCAATGAGTATTTCCGTTATGAACACAGCAGTACTTAGACGAGCAGTTGTCCCGGCACTACTTCTCTTTCAGACCACCGCCTGGGCCCAGGATCTGGAAACGCCCTGGAGGAATTATCTCTCGGTCGATGCCCGACTGGAAGTAGCGGTTGCAACGGAGCAACAGTGGCGGGAACAGCAGCACCAACTGCAGGAAGAAATTCGCAAACTACAGGCAAGCCAATCCTGGTACAACGGTTGGATTGTCGAGATAGTGCTAGCTCGTAATAGTGCTCGTCAGGTGGAACTGGCGGATTCGCTGCGGCAGATTCACAATAGAATTGCCGACCTGAAAACCCGCCGGGACCATGCGTTTCTGGCATTGAGGGAGGTCTATCAACGAATCCTGCTCGAAGCTGAATCCGAGGACCGATTATCTCTATCTCAAAAAGAACAGGCGCTTACCATCGGACGCCGGCTATTGAGTCAGGGGGGTGCCACGTTCGACTTGCCCGACTATTCGTCCATTCTCAACAGCCCTTACGAAAATGAAGCCGTCAAACGCCTGGTCCTGGCAGATCTGCAGTCGGTACTGCAGGCGAAACTGGTTCTGATCGATTCCCTCCTGACGGAAAAGGAAACGGAGCTGGCCCTGTTGGCCCGCTTGAATGAATTCCATCGGGACCTGAGCTATCAGCTGCAGTCGAACCTTGATCTTGAACCGGGTAGCCCTCAGGAACCCACGAGCCCAAGAGAGGTGTTCGTTTATGGCTGGGGTGAAGACGACGCGTCCACTGCCATAGGTAATGAAAAATCAGAAAGGGCGAATGAGGCGGGAGGAAGTCGAACTGATCTAGCGACCCCCCTGAGCCGGAGTCCGGCTGTATCCGGAGAAACAAATATCCCGTTGAACGGCGATCCGATTGGGGAAGTGATCAAGCGACTGAAGACCAAACGCCAGCAGTACCAGGATCTCCTCCGACAGATTGAGACCGAACTGCCCC
Source organism: Candidatus Neomarinimicrobiota bacterium (assembly GCA_041862535.1). NCBI lineage: Bacteria > Pseudomonadati > Fidelibacterota > Fidelibacterota bacterium. The sequence goes on from JBGVTM010000046.1 coordinate 4,044, forward strand.
ATTAAAATCAGGCTGAATACTCTACCGCTGTTCTTGCTGGCCCTCGGTGGCGGCTATTCCACCCTGAAAGCCATAGACGGGCAACTGCAATTCTCCACCTATTATGATTCCAATGTGCGTGAGGCTCTAACCGCTCCGGATTCAACATTAGGCCTCACCTTACGAGGACGTTTGAGCCACGAAATCCATCCCCGCCGCTTGAATATTTTCGCCGAGCTCTTAACCCAGGCTAATGTAGATGCCATTTTTCGGGAACAGTCCAAACTGATTGTCAACGCTGAATTGGACTTTCGCTATGCGCTTTCGCCGGCCCTGCAGGTTCTGGGGAATTTGAGTCATTTTCAAAAATCGTTCTACAACCATACCGGGTCCTATATGTGGACCGAATACAGCACCTTTTTGCAGCTCTCCCCGGGAACCCGCTATACAGGATGGCTGGGTTATCGCTATCGCAAAAAAACCCTCGCGGCGACGGAAAAGTACCGCTTTGGTGAAAACGATTTGGAATTCAGGGGCAGATACCATATCAATCCTAGAATTTTCTTCGAAGGCACCTTTACCGGTAGCAGAATCGTCCATACCGATTTCAATGCCGTCGGCGTAGTGGACGATACCTCGCTGGTTTTCTTGGATTACCCTCAAAAGGACAGGGGAGTTGAGGCGCTGATGCATGTGCGATATCGGGGCAAGATCATCGCCGGGTTACAAATTGGAATTTGTACTGTAGGATCGAATAGCGTAATCGGTGAGTTCAGCCTGGTCAGTTACCACGCCTATATTTCCGGCAATCTCAGGCCCTCGACGTTTTACCACCTCGTATTCCGGCGTATCGATAAGGCCTACCAATATCCGGAACTCAAGGGGGAAAGCTGGTACCGGGACCCGGAGGAACCGACCCAGAATCTGGTGCACTTTCGTCTGGAACAGGTGCTGAGGGGCGGCAGCATTGGCTATGTTCACGTCAGCCTGCTGGAGAATGAGACCATTTTCACCCAGAGATATTATGATAAGACGATGATCGAGGTTGGCATCAAATACGAGCTATAATCCAGAGCAGTAAGAAAGGTCGTCAGCGATTCAACCACCCCCTGCCGGTATTCCCCGTATAACACTGTCAGCTTTCTGATAAAATCGTCAGCTTTCTGAGGGTTATATCCCCCTTTCTGATGGCTGAAGAGCCGGGGGGAAAAATTTTTTTTCCGATCCAGCTGCCCAGTTGTTACTCCTGCTAAGCCTCCATTTCTGATCCGTTTTATACATCCCATACTGTCTGCGCTTTCCCGGCATGTCGTTTGCACCACTTGGGATGTGGTACTAGTGAGATCTTCTGGATAGAAATCTCAAGGATTTCGATCTCGTCTTCATTTCATCATTAAATCGAGGGGGTTCTGTTATGAAGATTCAATTTCCAAGATCCACTGCTTATTTCAATTATCTTTCCCTTCTCGCTATCTGCCTAATCATGGGCGGTTGTGAAAAGATGGTTTATGACCCGCTGAACACACCCGACGATACGGGCACCCGTGGAGGTGACGAGAAGAGCTTTACGGGGGACTTTTTCGCGGAGAGCGGTTCAGCAGGTGGTGATTACTATCCCGGCACGGAAAAGTTCGGAGAACTTACATACAATGGCTTTGTCTACACCGCCGAAGACAACCTCTCTACCTTCGGCATTGATGTGGACAACGGCTCGTACACGTTCGGCAGGAAGAAAATCAATGAAGGTCATCTACCTCCGAAGGAATCTGTGCGGATCGAGGAGTACATCAACTATTTCCGGCAGGACTACGATCCGCCGCTGGACGTGCCGTTTTCAGTGCATGTAGATGGCGCACCCTCACCATTTCGCGGCGATAGCCTGCATATCATCCGCATCGGCCTTCAGGGGAGAGAACTGGCAAGCGATGAGCGAGGGCCATGGAACCTGACCTTCCTGATCGATATCTCGGGTTCCATGACATCCAGATTGGAGTCGGTGAAGCAAAGTCTTTATATCCTGGTCGATAACATGCAAGAGGGTGATAAAATATCGATCTGTACCTATGCTGGAAGTGTGGGAACCGTTCTTATGCCTACAACCTTAACCGAGATCGATAAAGAAGGTATTAAAGGAATTATCTCTGACTTGAAAGCCGGTGGCAGCACCGCCATGGCGTCCGGAATTCAGAATGCCTATGATGTTAATACGTCGGGCTTTATCGAAGGTGGGGTAAACCGGATCATTGTCTGCTCTGATGGGGATGCCAATGTCGGTCCCACCAGCCACGAGGAGATTCTGGAACTGATTTCGTTATACGTAGAACAGGGCATCACCCTCTCCGCGCTGGGCTTTGGCCAGGGGAATTACAATGATTACCTGATGGAGCAGCTCGCCGACCGCGGCAACGGCAACTACTACTATATCGATTCCCTGGCGGAGGCTGAGCGGTTGTTCAGCGAGGAATTGACCGCCGTGATGGAAGTGATCGCCAGGGATGTCAAGGTCCAGGTCGAATTCGACCGGGACGAGGTTATTCGCTACCGTCTGATCGGATATGAAAATCGAGACATCGCCGACGAGGACTTCGAGGATGAAGAAACCGATGCGGGTGAAATTGGAGCGGGCCACCGCGTAACAGCCCTCTACGAAGTTGAGTTATCGGGAAATGGGGCCGGGAATCTGCTGACCGTTCACTTGCGGTATAAGCTCCCGGAGGGAGAAAGGGATATCCCACTGGATGTTCCGGTTACATTGAATGTACTGGCAGACACCTTTTCCGCCAGCAGCGAGCGATTCCAATTCACCGTGGGTGTCGCCGAATTCGCCGAAATCTTACGCGCGAGTCCTTACGTAAATACCTCATTTGGAGATGTTGAAAATATTATATCGCAAGCCGTATCAGGTGGTGATGATCGGGATGTGGAGTTCTTAGAGTTAGTCAGGAAGGTGCAAACAATCGATTAGGAGTCATTAAAAACGACAGAGGATAAAGTCCTGAGGGGACAACGACTCATATCAAATGTTTTACCGAAGAGGAGGGAAAGCAAAATGAATCTAAACTCTAAATTTCTCGCTGCAGCCCTGGCGGTATCTGTGCTGCTCATTTTCGCCACCGCGGCCCACGCCCAGCTGGTGGAAACGCTCATCTGCGATAGCTGTACGTATGAGAACGGTATGGCGAACAAGTTCTGCGTCAATTGTGGCGGGTCCCTGGCCGAGGAATATTCCCGCTGGCAGGTCGATCGGCAGAGCCGCGAGCGCAGTCTCAAGCGCTTCATTTCCGATCGCATTGATCCGCCCCGGCTGTTCACCATTCCGGCCGCCAGGGTCCTGGGCTCCATGGATGTGCGCCTGATGGGTGGGGGCGCCTTCGGCGTTGCAGCCGACCACTCCTTCCTGGGAACTGTCGGCATCGGCCTGGGCGATATCGCCGAGGTGGAGTTCAGCACCGTCAGGATGGTGACCAATATCACGCGTGGAGCCGCCGTCTTCCCCACCTCCGCCTTCAAACTCCTGCTCATACCTAAAAACCGATGGCACATCCCGACCCTGGCCGTCGCTTTCCGCAATTCCGCCAACTGGCAAGATGTCCAGAGCGACGAAAAAGTGCTGAGGGCCGACGCGGCTGGTGCGGGTTTCGACGAAGCAGGAATTAAAAATATAGGCTACGATACCCGCTTTACCACCATGTACGGGGTCACCACCGTGCGCTTGTGGCTTCTGAGCCTGCATGCCGGCCTCAGCCTCACCGATGTCAGAGTCAGAGATCTGGCGGTTCAATCCTATATCGCGGAGGACTATGCCGATCCCCGGGAAAAACAGAAGAATCTCATCGGTGGTTTCTTCGGCTTCGATATTGAGTCCAACCCGCAGACCAAACTGATGTTCGAGGTCCAGACGGTCTCCAATTATCAGTATAATGTCGAAACCCGGACCATCGATGTTACCGAAGTGTACCTGGCCATCGGTGGGGTGCGTTTCTTCTTCAACCGCTGGCTCTCAACTGATGTGGGGGTATGGTACCAGAGCACGTTCAGGGGCCTTGCTGATTTGCAGATCAAGCTTGGCTTGAACCTGTTCCTACCCGGTGGGAGTCTGGGAGACAAAGTTCGTCAGATTTCGAACAGAAAACATACTCCCAATTCTTGAGTTCGAGTATCCAAGTGGTTACAGCAAAGCATGATTTGATTATACAGTCAGGATTGTGCGCGATTGCCTCAATGTTCCTTGGCCTGTTTCTCACGTGCACCGGGCCGGAAGATAATCTGCCGAACCTGACCTTGGATGACATTAAAGAGCAATACCGCCAGGTCGAC
>JBGVTM010000047.1 GCA_041862535.1 Candidatus Neomarinimicrobiota bacterium
TTCAACGCTCCCGATCCACCAGGTGCCGTCGACCGTAGCATTTGCTACGGGGCTTTCGCTGGCGTCGTGCACCGTGATAGTGACGGTCGCCTTCCACCACTTTTTTCCTGTAGCGCGGCTTGCCCCGTCCAGATCGCCCACATGCATGGTGTCTTGCGGCATTTCGTTATCGTGATTGGTCACCGCCACATCGGCCGCGTCGAGGCCACTGTAATCTGAGTCATCGCTCATTGCCGGTTTGGTTATGATCGTGTAGTTGATGTCGCCATCTGCGATATCGTCGTCCACACCGGTTACCGTCACTGTCTGGGGTGTGGCACCATTTGCGGGGACAAAGGTCAGAGACTTCGGTGAGACCATTCCTTCCGTTGCGTCGGAGGAGTACAGGTTGATCGTGACGTTTGCCGTAGGCAAAGTGTTGAGGACCACGCTGAACGTGGCGGTGTCACCGTTCTCAGTTGTGACCAATCCGGAGGTGGGCGTCACTGTAATTCCCGGGGCAGAGAGGACCACTGCCAGCGCCGGCTCAGCCTGGATGAAACCCCACCCGCTGTCGTAGTCGAAGCCTTCGACCTCCATGTCTAGAGCGGTCTCTTCCAGGTATGCATATATTTCTTCAGGGAATAAAGATGAATCTGCTTCGCGCATCAAAGCCGCCACACCGGCCGCATGCGGAGCTGAGGCTGACGTACCGAAGAAGTTCGGATAGTCGTCGTCATCCTGTGAAATATCAGACCCGAAGAAAGTGGTATTGGTGCCGTCCGGACCCACAATCTCGGGCTTGGGCCGCTCGACCGGACCAATCGAATTACCGGATGTATCAAACAGGATCGGCGTGGGACCGGCCGACGAGAATGGCTCCAGGAGCGGCGGGTTCTCGAATGCAGGCGTGTTCTCGTAGAATGTAGCCCCAACAGCCTCGGCTGAGGCCGCATTGGCATGTCCGTAGATCGTGCCGCTTCCCTCGTTGTCGGTAGCCTGGCCACCTCCGAACCTGACGTACTTCATCAACCCGGGGTCCGAGCCCTCGTATTGCACGATAATGAGGTTCACCAATACATCCGAGGTGCCGGTGTTGATCACTCCCAAGATCTCCACGGGGTCTCCACCGATGTTGGCGTCGACACCACCCGCCAGAATAAACGCTCCCCACTCATCCAGGAGGTATATGTCCATATCGGTATCCGCGCCGGAGCATCCTTCTATGGGGCTGGGATGCCCACAGACTGAGTAGAAGGGGTCGTCCCACTGGAATGAGATGATGAATGTGGCTCCTGCAGGGATGGTGATTGCCTGGGTGACATTCCCGTCCCCGAAGTCATGGAGGACGCCACCGTAGAAAGGGGGTGCCCCCGAGAGATGGATGAAGCCTCCAGGCGGAAGGAATCCCTCAGGACTAAAAGGGTCTTGATAGGCTTTGCGGCCATTGTTTCCGGCCGAGGAGAAATAGGCAACGCCATCAGCCACCACGCTATCTATGGCCTGGGCAATGATACCGTCCTGAAACATCGGCTCGGCCAGGTAGATCACGTCGTCCACGATGATGTCGACCCCAAGGTTCGCCAGTTCTCGGATGCCTGAGGCGAAATCGGCTTGACCATTGAATGCCGTGTGAAATGCCAGGCTGGCGCCCGGCGCCACGTCATGAATGAGCTGCATTATGGCGCGCCCTTCGTCGGTACCCGAACCACATCCAGGATCCTCTGCCAGCACGACGATTCCCCCTGGCAAGTCACCGGTATTAACATCGACTGCAGCGCCACCCAAGCAGTCGAAACTGTCCGAGAGCACACCCACGGTGACACCCGTTCCATCCAGGCCGAAGTAGGTACGGGCAATGTCGGAGCCCATAGCTTTATCGCCTTGACTGGTTACCTCTCCCATATTCGTCATCGCATAGGCCGGCCGTGCGTGTTTGAGGCGTGCCAGGCTGGCCATGCTCTTGATTGCGCGAATGGGTAGCTGCCCGGAAACCACTCGGGCAGAGGCCGAAGCCTTTTTTAGGCCCAACCCTTTGAGGTCGGATTTCAAGGCATCCGCCTCCGGTTCCCGGTGGACGACTGCGTCGATCACTACCCGATTACCGATCACTGGCAACAAGGGATTGCTGGGCTTGAACCCAACGTCGCTACCCTGCTGCGTGACATAGGCGTTGTATTCTCGGTACAAATTGGCCAAATCGAAGCCAACTCTGGCCATAAGCCCTTTCTTGTCGCTACCTGCCTGCACCCCGCTGCTGACCAGCATCAGCAACGCCATAACAAAGACGGAACATAAGACTATTTTTTTCATGGTAATTTCCTCCCAAGTCCCGCTGTGAATCTTGGCATCTTTGGCCAAGCACTCCTGGGCATTGGCACAGAATGCCAGTGGAAGCAACTTTCGTTCCGACTTCTATCATGAACAAAATCGCGCATAATTGGGTAAAAATATCGTATTCTTTTGAACAGTTTGGTAGTGAAAATATGCCATACATTTAGAAAAAGGGCGAAAGATAGTAACAAATGTGGCAGTAATTTTCGGTTTTGTATTTCTCCGATGATAAACTTCCTCTATTTTGAGATGGGTTCTATCCCGGTTGTGAGCATAATCTTCACTTGATTCCTTCACGGGTACGATTTTTCCATTAGTGCCTTCAACCTCATACTTTAAACATCCTTGGCCAAAGTTGCACAAAGAGTTCTTCTCTTATTGAGTCCCATTTCTGTACCAGGAATACAAATTTGTAATTCGGGCTTTCGAAGAAGTATGAGACCCAAAACTATTATTGAGCGAGCTTTGACACTGTCTATATAATCTTCGATTCCATTTTACGCTTTTTGACGATAGCATCACGGTGGCTCGCAATTTGCTTTATTTAAAGCTTACCTTGAGGTGCCCGGCTCAATAATGAATACCAATAGAAAAATTCACTCAACACTAATTAGTTGCCAGAGGGGCAATGAAAAGGGCACAAAATTGCGTGCTGATAGTCTCGGAAGTTATCTCACAAGCCATTTTCCCAAAATCGACTCAAACCGTTTGATAGCCAGAAGAATCGGAAAGCCGGAAAAAATTGGACAGAATCAAGAGTTTAATGTTTTGATTTATCCATTGATTTTGTTATGATAAAAGATTATAGCCAATGAAGGAGGAAGAAGATCATGAACAGGTGGTTTTCAGGTAGAGGCACTGGAAAGGAAAGGCCCGTTGAAGTTATATTGTCCACCTTCTTAGTACTCATTTGCATCATGATCTGGGCGGGAAAATCCTCACTGCAGGCTTCTGAGGACAATGGGTATACCGTTGAAGTGAGCTTTCCTAACGATGCACAGGCACAGCATGCCGAAAACATTGCCACTTCGGCTGCACTGCGAGATGCTGACGTAGTCGCGGCTTT
>JBGVTM010000048.1 GCA_041862535.1 Candidatus Neomarinimicrobiota bacterium
TCCGGGCCGGAGGGCGCTCAAAGTTCGATCTCGGGCGCCTCCGGTTTCCCTTCCACCAGCGGCACAAATCGCACGGCCAGGTCCTCTCGCTTGATGACCTCGTCTTTCTGGCGGGTGTAGACCACCAGCTGCTGGTCGAACAGCGACCTCCCGATGGGTATGACCAGGCGACCGCCATCAGCTAGCTGTTTGAGCAGGGGGGTGGGTACGTTGCCTTTGGCGGCGGCGGTCACCACGATGCCGTTGAAGGGAGCTGCCTCGGGCCAGCCTTCACAGCCGTCGCCCATTCTCAAATGGACGTTCTTGTACTGCAATCGTTCCAGGATCTTGTGTGACCGGACATAGTGGGCGGCGATGATCTCGATGGAGTAGACTTCGGCGCACAGGAAGCTCAGCAGGGCCGCCTGGTAGCCGGAGCCGGTACCGATCTCCAGCACCCGGTCGGTCGGCTGCGTCTGGAGGAGCTCGGTCATATAGGCGGTGATGTAGGGTTGGGAGATGGTCTGGCCCTGTCCGATGGGCAGCGGCCCGTCGCGGTAGGTGTCTTTGGGTTTGGTGTAGGGGACGAAAAGGTGCCGGGGAATGGTCTCCATGGCATTGAGAATGCGCGGGTCCTTGATTCCCCGGCCACGAATCTGTTCTGCAACCATGCGATGCCGGAGGGCCGTCAGATCAGCTTTGCTTCGCATCGCTGCCAACTTACGCAGTGAAGCGGTTATTCGCAATTGTCTACATGGATCAATTTGATACGCCGAAATCGCTCCCGGCCGCTGGCGGCTGCGTAGCCGGCGGCTGTGATGATTCCGAAATTCGTGCTGGTACCGGTGGAATTAGTGCCAGCCAAGCGTTAAACTCCTATAGTCAGCCGCCCCCGGGTGGCAGAGCCAAACTAGCTGCACAGAAGTCTTAGGCTGTCGAAGGAGAATCGATGCAGAAGCTTTACCGCTCACGGACGGATCAGAAAATCGCCGGCATCTGCGGCGGGCTGGGTGAAATTTATCATTTTGATGCCAACTTGATTCGCCTCGCACTGGTGTTCGTCGGGCTGGTGACTCAGATCGTACCGGCGGTGGTGACCTACCTGGTCGCCTGGATTATCCTGCCGGAAAAGCCGCCGGAAGCGGGCCAGTGATCAATCCCCCTGCTCCGACTACCACCTGGCCTCATCGTTTCCACCCGCAGTAAGTCCACACCACCCCACCCAGGAACTGTTCCGTGATTATCCGGCTAAAACCCGCCGTCGCCAGGAGCTCCATGAATTCTCCGGGGGCGGGAAAGTTATAGATCGAGTCCGGCAGGTACCGGTAGGCATAGCCCCGGCTGAACAGGGCCCCCAGGCCGGGCAGCAGTGTCGTGAGGTACCAGCGATAGAATCCCCGTAAGGGCCCCTTCTCAGGGAGGGCGAATTCCAGGATCCCGAGCCGGCCGCCGGCTGTCATGACCCGATAGATCTCCTGCAGCCCCTCCTTCAGGTAACTGAAGTTGCGCACGCCGAAGGCTACGGTGACCGCCTGGAAAATATTGTCCGGGAAAGGCAGGTTTTCGCTCTCACAGCAGACCGGGATGAGGGGCGGGAATTTATTTCGGGCCTTGGACAGCATGCCTGGTACCGGATCAGCGCCCACAACCAGGCATTCCGGCTGACGCTGCCCGATATGCCTGGCCACATCACCCGTGCCACACGCCAGATCCAATATCCGGTCGCCCGGCTGTACCTTGATGGACCCTGCGAGACGCCGCCGCCAGCGAACGTCCATCCTCAGGCTGAGCAGCCGATTCAGAAAGTCGTAGTGGTGGGCGATTTCGCCGAACATTCGTCGGATGAAGCGCCGCTTCTCCTCACCGCGATGCATAATGCGGGTCATAAACGATTTTACTGAAAAAGGTTTGGAAAGCTGCCAATCCGCCGCTGTATGCCCGGCCTGAATAACGGCTAGACTAGTGTGTCCAGCCAGTACCCGAGCACCAACAGCAACCCCGTCAGGAAATGTACCCCGATGGTAGAGACATTCACTTTAAGCAGCTCATACGGCAGCCTTTGCCGGTCGGCATCGGGTTGGTTCCACCTGGCGATCCACATTCGGCCCCACTTGATGGCATTAAGCATCAGCACGGCCGGCAGCAGCGCTATCAGGGCAAAGGGGGTCGCGATGGACGGCTGCACGAAGCCGATAACACCGATGGCCAGGATAATGGCGAAGCCGAGCATGTTAAAGGCGGCATAGTAGCGCAGGGGCCGCTCGTAGCGGGTCAGGGTCCCGCCGGTATCCGCCAGGCGCACCACCCAGGTATATTTGCCGACCAGCCTGTCGGCGGGAACGTCCTGGAACTGGTTGATCCATACCACCAGCATGATCAGGATGCCCACGGGCAGGGAAGCCAGCAGGGGTGATTGCCAAACCCACGTACTCCCCGTGGCCTGGAGGTGGGGTGCGGTCATAACGAAGTGGGTGCCTAAGACCATAACCGGGCCGAACCCGAGCGCAATGGCTATTTCGCCTACTCCGCGGTAGCCCAGCTGAATGGGGCGCATGGTATAAAAGAGACCCAGCGCGACGCCGATGATTCCGATCACCAGCAAGGGTCCGATACCGAAGGGCGAACCGGTGAGAGCTGTATTCAGTTTCAAGCCGATGATGATAGTCCCCAGAAAGCTGAGCATGGCCGCCAGGAGCATTTTCCAGGGGGCGATCAGCCCGGATTGGATCGTGCGACTGCCCCCATTGAAGGGGCTGAAGACGTTGTTGACTTCGTCGTTGCGGGTGGTGTGATCGAAGTAGTCGTTTGCCATGTTGGTGCCGGCCTGGGCCAGTAGCGCACCTACCAGCACCAGCCAGAAAGTAGGCCAATGCCAGGCTTCTGGCGCCCCAACAGAGGACACATAACGAAAGGCAATCACTCCCCCCAGCACCACCGGCACCAGGGTGGCGGTGAAGAAGGGCGCCCGCACCGCCCGCACCCACAGCCTGAATCGCCGCAGAAAGGATAGTATCATGGCTTCAAAGGGGCCGGCCTGGTTCTCGGGATATTCCCGCCATTCGAACTTCTCATCGGCGTGGAAATCAACATACTTGATAACCGTGGGCTGCACCCGGTAATACCCCACCACTTTGTTTTTTAAAAGGAATTCATCCTCCATGTACTCCTGGAAGGCGGTGGTGGTCTGGAGGAGCAGTTCCTTGGCTTTGCGTTGCTCCTCCGGATTCTTAATCTTGGTGCACAGGCCGTCGATCTGCAGGCTGCGGATGCCTTCCTGCCCCTGCGGCCAGATCACCAGCTGCACCCGCGGATTGGCCCGGATTTGCTCGGCCTTGCGCGTCGGGTTGAAGGTGAAAAACACCAGGTCGTGACCATCCCGGGCGAAAAAGACCGATGCCCCGGAACTGTTGCCGTCCACTGACGTGGCGATGAACATGCGGTCGGCCTCGTCAAGGATGGCACCGATCTTCCGGTCAAGTTCTTCTGTGGTATCAGTAATAGGTCGAGTCATCAAATCTGCTCTCAAACCGCCTTAAAACCGGACATAAGTTAGGTGGAAGCGGATGATATCTCAACGCAGTTGGGGTTAAGCGATGGACAGACCTCCATGGGTGGGCAAATAAACCTTATTCCTGCTGGCTGTAGCCCATTTCACCGACGTATAAGAGAGGTTCCTTTATTAACTTTAGCTATTATAGGCACAAGGGAATGTGGATGAGTGTCGTATCAAAATTAAGGCGATTGATAATAATGACCGGGCTGGGTGTACTTGGTCTCCCGACATGGTTACTGGTATGGGTTGGCTGCGGCGGGCAGCAAGAGACCCCGGCCATCAGGATTGAAGGTGTGGAGCTGCCTACACGGATTGTGCCCGGCTTTTATTCGGCGGCTGAGGCTTATTTCTCCCCTGATGGCCGGCGACTGATCCTCAACGCCCGGCTCATCGAGCAAGAAGAGGAATATCACGTCTACACCGTGAACCTGGACGGCACCGATATCCGGCGCATCAACAGCCTGGGCGCTGATGCCTGCTCCTATTACTTCCCCGATGGCCAGCGCCTGATCTTCACTTCGACCCGCGATAACCTCCGCCTCCCCGAGGGTGATTACTCTGACCCGGCTAACTACCCCACCGGCGCCGAGCTGTACTCCTGTCGTCTTAACGGCTCAGACCTGCGCCGCCTTACACGCAATCAGCTCTACGAGGCCGAGGTCTCACTCTCCCCCGACGGCCAGTGGGTGCTGTTCGGGCGGATGATCGCTGGCAGGATGGACCTGTGGCGCATGCGCCCCGATGGCTCCGACGAATTCCAGATCACCAACACGCCTGACCTCCAGGAAGGCGGGGCCTTCTACCTGCCCGACAGCAGGCACATCATCTTCCGGGCCTGGGACATCGCCGATCAGGGCCAGCGGGGCATGCCCATGACCATCTACACCATCAACCACGACGGCACTGATCTGCGGCAGATCACCTACGAGGAAGGCGTCAACTGGGCCCCACACCCCTCGCCTGATAGTGTCCACTTCGTGTTCGTGAAGCTGCTGCCGCCCCACAACTTCGAGGTCTACCTCATGAACATGGAGACCAGCCGGCAGACGCGCCTGACCTACAACGACGCCTTCGACGGCTTCCCCTCCTTCTCCCCTGATGCCCATACCATCTGCTTCTCCTCCAGCCGCGACATGTCCGAAGGCAGCCGGAGAATGGCTATCCACCTGATGGATATCCAGAGCCTGCTGCAGTAGTCTGGTCTTCGGCGCTCTGGTTGCCTTATTCTTCAGATCCTTATTCTGTTATCCTGAATTCAGGCTATCTCCCTCTTCCCCCTTCACCCCCGATTTCGTACCTTTAGGCCATGAGCCAGCCTGAAGTGACTACTGAGCTGTCCGACCTGTCCGGCGGCCAGACGGGTCTGCGCGGCCAAGCCCTTCTGCGCCGCATCGCCCGGGACTTCATCGGCCTGGATACTGCCTATCCCATCGCCACCGGCGAGACCACCCGCCGCGTCTATCTGGACTCCAACGCTACCACCCTGATGATGGGCGCGGCCCACCGCGCCATGGCCGCCTTTTTGGGGCACTACGCCAACACCCACAGCCTGCTGCACAACAGCGCCCGGATGGCTACCCGCGCCTATGCCTGGGCCCACGAGCGCATCCTCCGGTTCGTCAAGGCGGACCCGCAGCAGTATACCTGCTTCTTCACCGGCAGCGGCGCCACGGCCGGGATCAACCGTTTGGCCCGGGTCTTCCGGGATATTCGGCCGGATCGCGATACCGTGCTGATCTCCATCATGGAGCACCACTCCAATGACCTGCCCCACCGCAAGCACCTGGGGCGGGTGATCCACCTGCCGGTTGCCGCACGTCCGGACGGCATGGGCTGCGTGGATACCAGTGCCCTGGAAAAGATGCTGAAGACCGAACGAGAACGGGTGAACTATGTAGCCATTACCGGGGTCAGTAACGTGACCGGCATCATCAATCCCATCCATAAGATCGCCCGCCTGGCCCACGAGCACGGCGCCCTGGTGCTGGTGGACGGTGCCCAGATGGTGGCCCATATCCCGGTGCAGGTCTCCAGCCACGACGATCCACTGGAGAACCTCGATGCCTTGGTGTTTTCCGGCCACAAGACCTACGTGCCCGGTTCGCCGGGGGTGGTGGTGGCTCGCAAGGAGCACCTGGCCCGGATCGAGCCGGAAGAGGTGGGCGGCGGTATGGTGGACCGGGTGTTCGTCGAGCGCTATACCGTATCCCCCAATTTTCCCGACCGGGAAGAAGCCGGCACACCCAATATTGTCGGGGCCATCGGCCTGGCCACCACCATTGAGGTGCTGGACCGCATTGGTATGGACTTCCTGCTGGAGGAGGAGAGCCGGCTCATTGACTATTCCCTGGAGGGCCTCAAGTCCATCCCTGGCGTCTTGGTCTACGGCTCCACCGATACCAAAACCTGTCCCAGGGCGGCGTCCATTTCCTTTAACGTTGAGGGCGTCCACCATTCCATGGTGACGGCCATCCTCAACGACTATCACAACATCGCCGTGCGCAACGAGTGCTTCTGCGCCCATCCCTACGTCATCGAGATGATCCCCGACCAGGCCGCCGAGTATGTGGCCATGAGCGATGAGGAGCTGGCCGCGTCGTATAAACCCAAGCCGGGGATGGTACGGGCCAGCTTCGGACTCTACACTACTGCTGAAGATGTGGATGCGCTGGTGGCGGCCCTCAAAGATATTGTCAAAAACCAGGACACCTACATGCCCCGCTACCGGCTGGGACCCTCCGACCACGAGTACCGGCACACTACCTTTGCCTTTGACCCGGACGAGCGCTTCTCCGTCCCGCGCCTGGTGGATAAGATTTTGAGAGGTTTCATTGATAATAAGTCAAGTTAAAGAAGCGTAAAACATTGATACCGTTACATAAAAAGGGGACTAGACACAAATCCGATAGTATTGTTATGAACATTATGATATGCTGTTTTCTACTTTTTGTATGTGAATGTGAACAACCTGATGATCACAACAGCCTAGTTGAGATAAATTTAAATGCAGAACAATATGTCGTAGATAGCTATATTATTATCAGTATGACCAATACGGGAGATGATGATGTTTATCTTTTTGGGTGTGAAAAGGGCTCAAACATTGATGTATTTTTTGAACAATTCCTAAAAGCTGATTGGCAGCGTTGCGGTTCAATAGGCACATGGTGTGAGATATCATACAAACATTATATCCACCTTCGCCCGCACACTTCAACTTCCCGTTATACATATGCTGACGAGGATATGTTTAGACAAGATGGTTTATATCGCCTTTACATCTATTATGGTTACTCACCAGAAAACAATACTACTGAGAAGGCATTTTCACCGCCTTTTAACATTCTACTTACCCCTTGAAATTGAGGATTATCCAGGTTGATAGCGACAAGAGTAATGGTGTTAGCAAATGCAATGTAATCTTGAACAATGGTGAAGTTGATGTCTTTGGTCATACTCATGACAGTTTTTCTGTTTGGTCAGCAGCAGCCGGATAGTATAGTCGCGCCGGAACAACCGGACACGCTCGCCGTAGAGCGGTTGGATTCCACTCATCTCGGCCCGCTCTTTCACAATCCGCCGGTGGGCATCCTCAATGATCGACCCTTCCGGATCGACTTCTTTGTGAACTTCGATCCCGGTGAGATCGAGTCGGTGAGCCTGTTTGTCCGGGGGGATTCCTCCAAGGCTTACAAAGAGATTCCGCTTGCAGGAGAATATAATCGCTACCGGCACGTCCTTGCCGAAGAGGAGTTGCGGGGAAGCAAGTTGACCTACTATTTCCTGGTGATCCTGAAAGACTACCGCCTGTGGGCCTACCCTACCGGCGAAGGCGGGCGCATTGAACCCTTCGTGATCGACCTCGTCCCACCGACGAAGGAATTTTTCCAGAAAGAACTGTATGACTGACTCCCACCGCCGCCGGATTGAAGACCTGCGCCGCCAGATCGAGGAGCATAACGTCCGCTACTACGTCTACGACAGCCCTACGATCTCCGATGCCGAATACGATGCCCTCATGCGGGAACTGGAGGCGCTGGAGGCGGTCCACCCCGAGCTGATCACCCCCGATTCACCCACCCAGCGGGTGGGAGCCGAGCCCCAGTCGGAGCTGGCCACTGTCGGTCACCGCGTGCCGATGCTCAGCCTCGAGAATGCCATGGATGCGGCGGAGCTGCAGGCCTTCAACGACCGCGTGCGCCGGGAGCTGCGCCTCACGGGACCGATCGATTACGTCTGCGAGCCGAAGCTGGACGGTGTGGCGGTGGAACTGGTCTATGAGGCAGGGCGGCTTATCCAGGGCTCTACTCGTGGCGACGGCGTCACCGGCGAGGATATCACCGCCAATCTGCGCACCATCCGGGCCATTCCCCTCACTCTGCACCCTGGCACGGCCATCCCCCGGCTGCTGGAAGTACGCGGCGAGGTTTTCATGACCCAGGAAGGCTTTGAGGCCCTCAACCGCCAGCGGGCGGCAGCGGGTGAGCCCCTGTTTGCGAATCCGCGCAACTCGGCCGCCGGCAGCCTCCGCCAGCTGGACCCACGCATCACCGCCGCGCGACCCCTGCGCATCTATTCCTATGGCCTGGGCAGCTTGGAGGGAATCACCTTCTCCACCCAACAGCAGTTCCTGGAAGCTCTGCCCGGGTGGGGCCTGCCGGTGAACCCGGAGTACCGCCTGTGCGCCGGGATTGAGGAGGTACTGGAGTTCTACCGCGAGCTGGAAACTCGCCGACAGGACCTTTCCTACGACATCGATGGCCTGGTGGTCAAGGTGAACGACTTCTCGCTTCAAACGGAGCTGGGTGAGCGCAGCCGCTCTCCCCGCTGGGCCATTGCCGGTAAGTTCGCGGCCCAGCAGGCCACCACCATGGTCGAGGACATCGAGGCCAGCGTGGGCCGCACCGGGGCCGTCACGCCGGTGGCCCATTTACATCCCGTTAATGTCGGCGGCGTTACCGTCAGTCGGGCCACCCTCCATAACCAGGATGATATCGAGCGCAAGGGTGTGAGAATCGGGGATACCGTCC
Organism: Candidatus Neomarinimicrobiota bacterium; assembly: GCA_041862535.1. Classification (NCBI taxonomy): domain Bacteria; kingdom Pseudomonadati; phylum Fidelibacterota; species Fidelibacterota bacterium. Next base: position 8,563 of record JBGVTM010000048.1, read on the forward strand.
TGGTCCAGCGGGCCGGAGATGTCATCCCTGAGGTGGTGAAGGTGATCACGGAGAAACGGCCGCCAGGAAGCAGGCCATATCGCCTTCCTGCCAACTGCCCCGTGTGTGGCCACCTGCTCTACCGCCCACCCGATGAGGTGGTAACCCGCTGCGTGAACCTGGCCTGCCCCGCGCAGGTGCACGGCCGCTTCCTGCACTTCGTCTCCAAACCGGCCATGGACGTCGACGGCCTTGGCGAGAAGATCGTTGAAAAGCTCATCGTCACCGGAAAGGTAAAATCGGTGGTGGATATTTACCGGCTGACCTATGATGATCTGGTCAATCTGGAGATTGAGCGCACGGTTCATACGAAAACTGGTGCCGAAGATCGAATGGTGGCTCTGGGCGACAAGGTGGCTACCAAGCTCCTGGCCGCCATTGAGGCTTCCAAGAACACCACCTTCGCCCGGCTGATCTACGCCCTGGGCATCCGCAACGTGGGGGAACACCTGGCCACAGTGCTGGAGCGGGCCTTCAATGGGGACATGGATCGCTTCCTGCATACAACACCGGGGGAACTGGAAGCCATCTATGAGGTAGGCCCTATTGTCGCCGAGGGCATTGTGCGTTTCATTCAGGATGAGTCCAACGTGGCTATCATCCGGGCTCTGCTGGATGCGGGGATGAGACTGGGTCAGCCTGCAGCCGCTCCGGAAGCGGCCCAGGTCTTCGTCGGCCAGACCTTCGTTTTCACCGGTGCCCTGGAGCGCATGACCCGCCCGGAGGCCGAGGCCCTGGTGGAGCGCCTGGGCGGTCGGGCCGCCTCATCGGTGAGCACAAAGACCAGCTACGTGGTAGCCGGACCAGGTGCCGGCTCCAAACTGGAAAAAGCCCGCAGCCTGGGCGTAACGGTGCTGACGGAAGAGGAGTTCTTAAAACTCTCGTCTAATTACGCATAGAGCTTATCCCCCAGGGCGAAAGCTGAGATCCTCATTCACCAGTCGTAAATTCACACTCCGTGAAGGAAGTACCAGCCACTACGACCAACCGGCCTGATGTCACACCGCTGCAGAAAGGTGAGATATTGGAGCTCACCATCGACAGTCTGGCTTATGGCGGCAAGGGGGTGGCCCGCCATGACGGCTTCGTTGTCTTTGTCGAGCGTGCGCTGCCGGGTCAGCGGGTAAGGGCGCGCATCCTCAAGCGGCGCAAGGGATTCGCCGAAGCCCGGCTGGAGGATGTTCTGCAGCCCTCGCCGCATGCCGTGGAGCCGCAGTGCCCCCACTTTGGCGTCTGCGGCGGTTGTGCGACACAGAATTATGCCTATGAAAAGCAGCTGGAGCAGAAACAGGCTCAGGTTGGGGACCTCTTTGCCCGCCTGGGGGGCTTTACTGATATAGCGGTACAACCCATCATCGGCTGCCGGGAGACCTACCACTACCGCAATAAGATGGAGTTCACCTTCTCCCCTCAACCCTGGATTATCGACCTCGAGGATGCCGGTAGCGCCTCCTCCTGGGCTCTGGGTCTCCATGTCCCCGGTCGGTTCGACAAGGTCCTGGATATCCACGAATGCTGGCTTCAGCAACCAGTGGCTAGCGCCGTGCTTCAGCGGGTCAAGAGCAAGGTGGAGGAGCTCGGTCTGGAGCCGTATGACATCAAGACCCACACCGGCTTCCTGCGCAATTTGGTCATCCGCACTGCTGGCACTGCACCGGATTCTCTGCAAGTGATGGTCAACCTGGTCACTTCCAGGGAAGAGCCCCAGCGTCTTAAACCGCTGGCAGATGATGTGGTGGCTGACTTTCCGCAAGTGGTGAGTGTGGTAAACAATGTCAACACCCGCAAGGCCGCCGTAGCCTACGGTGAGTGGGAGATTGTCCTGCACGGCAAGCCCACCATCACGGAAGATCTCCGGGGACTGTCGTTCGATATCTCCGCCAACTCCTTTTTCCAGACCAATACCCGGCAGGCCGAAGTCCTGTATGGGCTGATCCAGCAGGCCTGCGCCCTCACCGGCGAGGAAGTGGTCTACGACCTGTATAGTGGCACCGGTACGATCGCTATTACGCTGGCCCGTCATGCAAAGGAGGCAGCCGGTTTTGAGGTGGTCGCCTCAGCCGTGGAAGACGCAGCCCGTAACGCGATGATCAATGAGATCTATAACGCCCGCTTCTTTCATGCGGATCTCTCCGCCCGCTACTTCACTACCCAGGGCCAGCGCTTACGGCGGCAGCTGCCGCCGCCGGATGTCATCGTCGCCGATCCGCCCCGGGCCGGGATGCACCCCCGGCTTGTGGAGGAAGTCCTCGCGCTGGGTCCCCGGAAGGTGGTCTATTTGTCCTGTAATCCGGCGACCCAGGTGCGTGATGTGCGCCGGTTGTGCGATGGCGGCTACCGGCTAACAGCCCTGCAGCCGGTCGATATGTTCCCGCATACTCCTCACGTGGAGAACATCTGCCTGCTGGTGCGGTAGTCCATGATCACCGCCATCGGCAGCACCGCCGCCCTGCGCTATACTGTGCTGTTTGGGGATCAATATTAATGACAGGTAATGATTCAGGAAGTCCTATTAAACCTGTTGACTTGTTCCAACGATCATTTTACTATTATATATAATGATAAGATTAAGTTGCGATTGTTCTCTCTCTTACTAATAGATAGCGATGATTGGTATCGGACAGTTCTTCGCCCGTCATCCCTTGCTCCGGGTGTTTGGGTTGATCTTGCTGGTCGCCTTTATTGGCGGTCTCGGTGTATTCATCTCGGAGGGGAAAGCGCTCGGGCGGGAGATCAAATCGATCCCGGAAGCTGTATGGTGGGCGATCGTCACCATGACCACTGTGGGGTACGGCGACTACACCCCGCACAGTCCCTTCAGTCGGACGCTGGCAGTGATCGTCATATTTGCGGGCATATCTCTCATGGCTGTCTTGAGCGGGACGGTCGCCTCCCGGCTCGTGGCCAAACGATTGCGTGCTAATCAGGGGCTTACACCGATTAAAGTGAAAGATCATATTATCATCTGCGGCTGGCATCACAAGATCGAGAGTCTGCTGAACGCTCTGTTAAGCGTAGGCGGGGCAGATAGCGCATTCCAGATCATTCTGGTTAACGAGGAACATGAGGACCGGATGCAGTCGCTCAAAAACCAGTTCGGGTACACCCGGATCAAGTATATCCGCGGTGAGTTTACCTATGAAGGAACCCTCAAACAGGCTCAGCTGGAGCATGCCCGCGCCGTTATTATTCTTCCCGCGGAGCACGCCACCGGCGTCGTCAGTGATGAAAAAACTATCCTAGCTACACTGACCATCAAAAATATGTGCCCCAGTGCCTATGTGGTGGCCTACGTCCAGGATCGGAACTCTATCACCCACGTGAAACGGGCCAATGCTGATGATGTGGTACTCGCCGATGATTTTAGCTCCTTTATCGTTGCTTCTCACGTCTTGACCCCGGGCATACCTCAAGCCGTTACCAAGCTTTTGGATTCCGCCTCTCCCCATCATTTCAGGCGGGAACCGATTTCCGGAGAATTCGTCGGCCGACCCTTTGAAGAGCTCTTTCAGCACTTCCGCCAGAAGCACGGCTGGATCACGGTCGCCCTGTACCATGAAGAGGAGCAAGCCAGCCTCACAGACTTACTCTCCGCCGACAGCTCCCAGCTGGATGCGTTTATTGAGCGAAAATTGAGGGAAACTGGCCGGGATTTATTTGAAGGCAGTCATATCTCGGTAATTGTCAATCCGGAGCCTGACCGATTGATTCGGGAAGGGGAAGGTGCCATTGTTATCCCATGAGCAGTATTACCGTCCAGGATATCGCCAACTTTGAGCTCCTCGCGGATCTCTCTGCCAAGGAGCGCCGGCCATTCTGCACCCGCTTGAAGGAAAAACACTACCCCGCCGGTGAGATCGTCTTTAATGAGGGCGATGAAGGTGGTGCTATCTACTTTTTGATCTCAGGTGAGGTGGAAATCAGCCAGGCCCTGACCCTGCCCATGGCCAAGTCCAGCGGATATGACAGCCGGGCCAAGTCTATTATCCGCCTGTCCAGTGAAGACGGTCCCGTCTTCGGTGAAGTGTCGTTTTTCTCGAACGAGGATAAGCGAACCGCTACCGTCAAGGCCCTCACCAATTGCCGGATGGGGCTGCTCAGCTCGGAGGATTTTTCCTATATTCTCGATAGCAATCCTGAGATTGGTTACAAGGTGATGCGCAATTTGACCCGCATAGTTTGCCATCGACTAGTCACCTCCAATAAGAATGTGCTCAAACTGACCACAGCTCTCAGCCTTATCCTGGAGAAATAGTTGCGCAGGGCGCAGGCCCAACTGGGCAAGGTCTACCAGCCCGCCGAGGTGGAGTCTAAATGGTACCGCCATTGGGAGCAACAGGGCTCCTTCCAACCGGGCGAGCCTGACGACCGGGAAACTTACACGGTACTAATCCCCCCACCGAATGTCACCGGTATCCTCACCATGGGGCACGTGTTGAACAACACCATTCAGGATATTCTGGTGCGCCGGGCCCGAATGCAGGGCCGCCACACGCTCTGGCTGCCGGGAACTGATCATGCCAGCATCGCCACTGAGGCTAAAATCGTCAGCATGCTCAAGGAGGAGGGAACCGATAAACAGGCCCTGGGCCGGGAAAAATTCCTCGAGCGGGCCTGGGACTGGGCCCACCGGTATGGGGACACCATTATCGAGCAGCTCAAATGCCTGGGATGTTCCTGCGACTGGAATCGGAGCGTGTTTACCATGGATGAGGGCTATTCCCGGGCCGTTATCCAGGCCTTTGTGCGGCTTTACGACGATGGCCTGATCTATCGCGGCGAGCGTCTTATTAACTGGGACCCGGTGGGCAAAACGGCCCTCTCCGACGAAGAGGTCCTCCATCGGAAGACCAGGGGCCATCTGTGGTACTTCCGCTATCCCCTCAAAGAAAGTGACCAGTATGTCATCGTGGCCACCACCCGTCCCGAAACCATGTTGGGTGACACGGCGGTGGCAGTCAATCCGAGCGACGACCGCTATCGCCACCTGATAGGCCAGACGGCCACCTTGCCGCTGGTTGATCGCGTAATACCGATCATCGCTGATGATTTCGTGGATCCCGAATTCGGTACCGGGGCCGTAAAGGTGACCCCGGCCCACGACCCTAACGACTATGAGATGGGTCAACGGCACGGACTGGAAACAGTGAACATTTTCCACCCCGATGCCACCCTGAATGAGAACGCTCCGAAGCAGTTCCAGGGAATGGATCGCTTCGAGGCTCGCGACGCCGTAGTCGCGGAAATGGAGCGCCAGAACCTGCTGGAAAAGGTGGAGAACCACAGCCATAATGTGGGCTACTCCGAGCGCACCGATGCCATGGTTGAACCTTATCTATCCCGGCAGTGGTTCCTTGAAATGAAGGCCCTGGCTGAGCCGGCGCGGGAAGCAGTGGCCAGTGGCCAGATCACTTTCTTCCCGGAGCGATGGGTGAAGGTGTATGATCATTGGCTGGCCCACGTTCAGGACTGGTGTATCTCCCGCCAGCTGTGGTGGGGCCACCGCATCCCAGCCTGGTACGGTTCCGACGACGATGTCTTTGTGGCCCGCACGGCCGAAGAGGCTCTGGCGAAGGCGCGCACGCATTATGGCCAGAATGAGGTGGCACTGGAACAGGACCCCGATGTGCTGGATACCTGGTTCAGCTCCTGGCTGTGGCCCATCGGCACCCTGGGCTGGCCGGAAGCGGATAGCCCCGATCTGAAACGCTTTTACCCCACCCAGGACCTGGTCACGGGACCGGATATCATCTTTTTCTGGGTGGCCCGTATGGTTATGGCGGGGCTCAAGTTCGAAGGACGCATACCTTTCCGTACGGTCTACTTTAACGGCATTGTCCGGGACAAGCTGGGCCGCCGCATGAGCAAGAGCCTGGGGAACTCCCCGGACCCCCTCGATCTCATCGATACCTACGGCGCCGCCGCCCTCCGCATGGGCATGATGCTCGTTGCCCCTCAGGGACTGGATATTCTCTTTTCCGAGGAGGATATCGCCCTGGGGCGCAATTATATGAACAAGATCTGGAACGCCGCCCGCCTGGTGCTCATGAATCTGGACGACGGCAAGCTGCCGCCGCCCCTCGATAGCCTGCCCCCGGATTCTCTGAGCACGATCGACCGGTGGATTCTCTCGCGCCTCCAGACCACGCTCGCCAGTGTCGACAAGGCCTATGACCGCTATCGCATGAACGAAGTGGCCAGGATCATCTACGATTTCGTCTGGGCCGACTACTGCGACTGGTACCTGGAGTTCATCAAGACCCGGCTGCAGAGTGACGATCTTCAGGACCGCACAGTAGCGCAGGTGGTGGCCGTCCAGGTCCTGAAGCAGATTCTAGCCCTGATCCATCCCCTGGCCCCCTTCATCAGCGAAGAGCTGTGGCAGCGGCTGAAGCAGAAAGACGAACCTGACCTCATCTGCGCGCCTTTCCCGGTCTACGATGCTGGATGGGTAGCCCGGGAACCGGAGGCGGAGATCCAGCTGCTCCGGGAGGTGATCACTTCGGTTCGCAGTATGCGGTCCGATATGGGGGTCGATCCCGGCAAAACGGCCGACCTGATCGTACGGGGTGCTGACGAGCTCACGCGCATTCTGCACCGGGAGCTGGCCCACCTGCAGCGCCTGGCTAAAGTCGGCGCTATGACTGCCGGTGCGGAAATCGCTAAACCGCCCCATGCCGCCACCGCCGTGGTGGATGCGCTGGAACTGTTCCTCCCCCTGGAGGGCCTCATTGACCTGGATGTTGAGCGGGAGCGGCTGCTGAAGCGCATCCGGGAGATGGAAGGACGCCTGGCGGCGGTCCAAAAGAAGCTCGACAATCCAAATTTTCTCCAGCGGGCTCCCGCAGAAGTGGTGACCCACGAACGGGAGAAACAATCCGCCTACCGTGACCAACTCCAGAAGCTGAAGGGAAATTATCAGGCCCTGGCCTGATATCGCCAGCCACACTAAATAATTATATCATTTATAAACATGATTTTTTACTGCATTTTCCTGTCCGGCGGGCTAAATTTATCCTAACAGCACAAGGTGGCAGGAAATGCGTAACATAACCTTCGGCGAGCGGTTGGCCTTCCATCGTGAAAAGGCCGGTCTGACCCAGAAAGAACTGGCCTCCCGGCTGGGCATCCAGTACCAGCAAGTCAGCGCCTACGAGCGGGACCTCACCTATCCCCGCAAGGGCCGCCTGATCCAGATCTGCGAGATTCTGAGTGCCCCCTATTCCGAGCTGGCCGAGGCTAAGTTTCGTACCCAGAACCCGGGCCTTCCCGAAGAAGCCTTCCCTTATGAGAACCGGCGCCGGCTGCCGCCGATACCCATCATCGGTCTGGCCGCGGCGGGGCAGGGCCTCTTTCCCAATACGGAAGGTACCGCCACGGCCGCTGATGACTACCTGGAACGCCACGATGACCTGAAAGACGAGCTGGTCTACGGTGTACGGGTATTCGGTGATTCCATGACGCCGGTGGTCAAGCCGGGGTCTATAGTTATTGCCTCACTGGAGGCCAGCTGCCAGAACGGCGACCTGGCCGTGGTGGTCACCCAGGATGGCGAGGCCATGATCAAACTGGTCTATTATAAAGGTGAAGAGCTCCTCCTACGCTCCACCAACCCGGCCTTCCCCGAGCGGCGCATCGCCCGCAGCGATATCCTGCACCTGCACCCGGTGGTCTACATCCGCATGGGCCGGGTGTAGGGCTAGAAGCTGTACTTCATTGCCATGTAGCAGTGACTGAAGACATCGCCGATGGTGTGCAGGCGGCTTTCCGCCGCGCCGTTGAGATAGGTTAAGCCCAGTTCCAGGTCAAAGGCCTCCTCCAGGGTCGCCGTAAGCTTCCCCCCCACCATGTAGCCTTTGTGATCCAGTTCATACAGGACCTGCCCCTGGAGGCTGTAGCGGCCGTCAGCGAAATCGCAGGAGGCGGTCGCCAGGACAGCGTTCTGGGCGATGGCGGCAAAGGGCATGCCCATCGTTGCGGGGATATTGTCCTGCTCATTCTCCTCTTCACTTATCATCTGCCGGGTGGATATATCCTGAGCACTGTCCCCGTCAATTTTGGTGATATACGTTCCCAGATACTGCACGACCAGATTGGAGTTATCGTCGGCCCGATCCAGTTGGAGGACGTACTGGATATAGGGATTGCGAATGAAGGGATCGTCCCCGTCTTCATCTTCCGTCAGGAAATAGGCCCCCTCCGATCTGAGGGCCCAGTCCCCCAGGAAGGTGACGATATCACCGCCGAAAGCCTGGGTGCGGTGATAACCGAGGCCGGTGAAGACGTACTGCTGCATCAACTCATGATAGCTGAAGAAGGGGGAAAACATCCGGTCGAAGCCGATGAAGTAGCTCACGGAAATGTCCATCAGGCTCAGCGGAAGCAACATCCGCAGGCCGAACTCGGTATTTTCCAGCTCCCGTGCGGGCAGCTGTTCGAGGCTCTTATCAAATCGGAATGGGGTCTCACCTAAAATGGGAAAATCCGGTTCGTTGAGGGGAAGTCGGTTGGGCCGGAACACCGGCGTAGCGATGGCCGCCACGTTGATATGTCCCAGGTAGAGGTTGGCTGAAGCGGCCAGATTGCCCAGTTTGCGGTCGGTGCCGGGCAGGAAGAGATAAAAGAAATCGTAGGGGCTCACGTTGTCGGTGGGGTTGTTGCCGTCGGCGGCACCCCAGGCGGTGATCTGCTTGCCGATCCGGAAGTCGCCCAGGTTGGTGGACAGCTCCGCGTAGGCTTCCCGCAGGTCCAGGCTGGCGGTGTCAGCGCCCAGGCGGTACTCCAGGGCGGTGCTGAAGAAGAGGCTCACGTTCCGGCCCTGGCGCTGCCCCTCCAGTGAGATAAAGCGGTGGGGTAGGGAGAGGTACTTCTCCTTGAAGGTGAGCCGCGCCAGAGGGTAAACCTCCCCGTGGAACTCGATCTGGGCCGAGACCACGGTGGCCGCCGCCAGCCATACCGTTATCAGGGCAGCCGACCATTGACTTCCCTTCATGGCAGCCTCTGCAGGTTGCGCTCGTGAAACAGGTCGTCGCCCACGCCGGTGTCCAGCTCCACATTATCGAAAAGCAGCTCGGTGCTGTGCTCTTTCTGGAGGTTTCGCACGAACATCCTCACCGGGATGCTATACTCCTTGACTGCTTCTACTTCCAGGATGCGCACCTTAAGCAGGTTGCCGGCCCGGTCATAGTACTCCTCCTTTAAGGGCATAACGTCCGACTGGCGCACCCAGGAGATAATTCTGCTATAAGATGAACGCAGCTCAGGAATAGGGATGCTTTCCAGAACCCAGACCTGGTCACCGTCAAGACTCTCCTCTCCCTTAAGCTCATAGGTGTACTCGTCCAGGTTCCGGGTGGTCATGTCTTCGTAGCTCAGGTCGGAGCCCATGAAGCTCTCACCCTTCTTGCTGGACGAAATGCGGCGCATCTTCTTGAAACTGGGCAGCCACATGCGCATCTCATCCTCCCGGTCTTCATACTCGATTTTCAGGAAGGCTACCCCTCGGTCGTCTGCCGGGGCCAGGAACCAGATGATCTGTTTGTCCTCACCCTTCCTCACCGAGTGAACAGTGAGTGTCCGCTGGCTGCCGGTACGGGCGGTGAGGATCATGGTCATATCGGCAACCATATCTTCGGGCTGCTTCCGCTCGTCTATCATTTTGGCGATGTCGTACCCCGTTTGCGCTACCAGGGTGCTGGTGAACAGGAGGGCTAGCAGCAGTAGCGCTGTGATTCGCGGTCTGGTCATGAGTGTACTCCTTTCACGATTCGGTGGCCGGGGATGATATTAAGCCGTTACTCTATCCCGCATTAGATGAATGATGGTTGCCAGCATGGTCAGTGTCCCTAGGGCGCATGAGACCATCGAAATGATTATCAGACCGCCGGCATAAATCATGGGGACGAAATTGGAAAAAAGCAGGGCTGCAAAACCAACCGATACCGCAGCTACGTTCAGCAGGATCGGATAGCCTACGTCATCGATAGCCGTTTGGCCTACCTGGTCGCGCGGAATACCACGCCTGAGAAAATGCTTGTACTGGGCGATGAAGTGTACCGCAAAGTCAACCCCGACGCCAATGATAATGGCCGAAAGAAGGGCGGTAACATGGCTCAACTCGATGCCGAACCATCCCATGATTCCAAAGTTAAGCAAAATGGCCGAGCTGAGCGGAATGACGGCCAGGATCCCCCACTGAAAGGTCTTGAAAAAAATCCAGGAGATGATAACAACCAGCACCAGCGATAACAACAGCGAACGCAGCGAGCTGCTAATCAGCAGGTAGGTGAAATCGCGCAGGAAGACTGGAAGACCGGAAACCCGGACATCCATGTCGGCCAGATCGCCGCTTTCGATCCGATCCTCCAGGCGTCCTACCAATCCCAACATTTCTCTGGTAGAAACGGTTTTCAGGCTGGAATTGATCAGGGCGTTGCGGTAGTCGTAGTCCACCAGGGCATTGAAGTCGTCGGGATCACCGGACATGCTATAAAGGGTCAATAAATTGGCCACCTTTGCCCGGGTATCGGGAATGTACTCATATTCCACGCTGTCGTCCATCACCACCCGGTGAAGCTTGGCGATCATGTTGGCAATGGAATAGGTTAGGCCGATAGGCTCTTCTTCTTCCAGCTGTTGCTGCAGGGCTTCCAGCCTGCGGAGAGTTGCCGGCTCCTTCATGTCTCCTCGGACCTGGATGGCCAGGTTGGACGAGCCATAGAACTTATCATCCAGAAATGCCATGTTTTCCCGGATGACCGAGCCCGGCTTGAAGAATTTGACCACATTCATCTCCACTCGCAGCTGGGTGATCCCAATGATGGAAAAGATCAGCACGACCACCGTTCCGGAGAGGATAATGACGGGGTGGCGCAGGACGTATTTCCCGGTGGCGTGGATGATTTTCTCGAAGATTCCGGGAGTGGTCAGGGCGCGCCCGGTCAGGTTCCATTTCTTGAGCACCATCACACTGGGCAGAAAGGTCACCGACAGGTACCAGGCCCAGGCAATGCCGAAAGAGACGGTAATACCGTATCCGACTATCGTGGTGAGGGGGGCGGTTGTGAGCGTGATGAAACCGGCCATGGTGGTGATGGAGGTCAGGAAAACCGGCAGCATCAGCACGTCCATGGTGGCGGCAATAGATGATTTAACCTCGCGCCGTTCGCGGACTTCGCGGAAAAAGCGCGTCAGAATGTGCACCCCGTCGGCGGTGGCTATGGTCAGCAGGATCACCGGCATGTTGGTGTTCAACAGGGTGAAATTGAAGTGCTCACTACTGAGGAGTTGGTACATCCAACCGAAAAAACCGACCATGGTGAAGGCCGAGAGCACAATGACCACCAGCACCATGAGCAGGGCGGTCAGGCTGCGCAGATTCAGGAGCAGCACCAGGGCCAGGAGGATCAGGCCGATGCGCATGAGGCCGATCACGTCCTGGCGCACCAGCTTGGTGATAATGCCACGCACGTAAGGCAGCCCGCCGATCTGGACCTCGTATCCCTGCAAGAGAGCATCGGTAACGGCCTCAACCTCGGCAGCGAGCTCTTTATCCGATACACCGGAAACAGGTAAAATCATAATCCGGGTGTAGTCTCCATCCCGGGAGACCATGGTGCGGCGAAGGTCGGGGTTGCGGTCCAGGTAGCCTTTTACCGCGGCGATTTCCTCAGGGGTCAGGTCACGGGCGGGCATCAGCTCGTCCACTTCCATAAACCCGTCCACACTTTCGATCTTGTCCATACTGGCCAGCCCGCGTACCTCATCGACAAGTAGCAAATCTTCTAATGCCCGGCTGACGTCCCAGATCTTCGCCAGGGCTTCCTGAGTATAAATAGATTGACCTTCTCGGCCGATACCGACCAGGATAGGTTCGATCGATCCGAATTGGTCTTCGATCTCTCTCCAGATCACCCTGGAGGGGATATCCTGGGGTAGCATTTTCATGACGTCGTCTTCAATGTGCAGAAAGCGCACGCCGGAGCCGATTATCACGCTCAGCAGCAATGCCAGGGTAATAGACTGGCCAGGGTGTTCAAGCGTCCATTGTATAAACCTCTTTTTCGTTATCACTTAGCTAACCTTTCACATACCAATCATTACGCGGTCACTTTAAAACGCATGAGGTGTACGATAGTCGCCAGTAGGGTGAGGGTGCCCACGGCGCAGGAAACCATGGAGATGATCACCAGGCCGCCCATGTAGTTCAGGGGGACAAATTCGGAGAACAGTAGGGCCGTAAAGCCCACGGAGACGGCGGCTACATTAAGCAGGATGGGGTAACCCACGTCATTGATGGTTACCTGGCTCACTTCATCCCGGCTGACACCGCTTTTCAGGAAGTTCCGGTACTGAGCGATAAAGTGCACGGCGAAGTCAACTCCCACACCGATGATAATGGCGGTAAACAGAGCGGTTACGTGGCTTAACTCAATGCCCAGCCACCCCATCAGGCCGAAGTTCAGGGCGATGGCCGATGACAGCGGAATTACCGCCAGTAATCCCCACCGCAGGGACTTGAAGAAAATCCCGGCCAGAATGATAACCAGAATCATCGACAAACCTATGGAGCGCAGGGAACTGACGATTAATACCTGCATGAAATCCCGCATGAAGACCGGAAAGCCCGACAGGCTGATCTTCAGAGCCGGTGAGTTGTGAGTAGTAACATAATCGTGGATGCGATCCACCATGGCAATGAGTTCCTCGGTGGCGCTCATCTTCACCGTGGCGGTGATCAGGCCTATCTGATAATCATAGTTTACCAGGGAGGAGAAATCGTCTGGATCGCCGGACATGCTGTAGAGCGTTAGAAGGTTGGCCACCTTTTCCCGGCTGTCGGGAATAACTTCGTACTGCGCACTGTCGTCCATGACCACACGATGCAGCTTGGCAATAATATTCGCCAGGGAAAAGGTGTTGCCTACCGTCGGTTCCTGCTCCAGCTGGCGTTGAATCCGCTGCATACCCTGCAGAACCTCCGGTTCTTTCAGGTCGCCCTCCACCTTGAAGGCGAAGTTGAGGGTGCCATAGAAGTGGCTGTCAAGAAATTCCATGCTCTGGCGAATGGGTGCCGTGGGCTTGAAGAAGTTGATGATGTTGACTTCCACATGGATCATGAAGATACCGATGACGGAGACCAGAACGATAAGTCCCCCCGTTATGAGTACGGTCCAGGGTTTGCGGAGCACGTAGTGGCCGATGCGTTGGATGATCCGCTCGAAGGTCCCCGCTGACCGCAGTGCCCGGCCTTCAAGGTCCCACCTGCTGACGGACATGAGGCTGGGCAGAAAAGTGACCGACAGATACCAGGCCCAGGCAATACCGAAAGAGACCGTAATTCCGTAACCGATCATAGCCCTCAGGGGAGCGGAAACCAGGGAGATGAAGCCGGCTATAGTGGTTGCCGAGGTGAGGAAGACGGGGAGCATGAGCACGTCCATGGTAGCCGCCACCGAAGCCTTCACGTCCCTTCGCTGCCGCACTTCCCGGAAGAAACGGGTCATGATGTGAACGCTGTCGGCGGTGGCGATGGTGAGCAGGATCACCGGCATGCTGCCGTTGACCAGGGTGAAGTTGAACAGGTCGCTCCCGGTGATCTTGAACATCCAACCGAAGAAGCCCACCATGGCACCGACGGACAGACCGATTACCGGCAGCACCATGCGCAGCCCCCGGAGGCTCCTCAGGTTGATGAGCAGAATGAGAACCAGGACCGGCAAGGCGATGCACATCAAAGTGATAATTTCCCATAGTACCAGCTTGACAAGGGTGCCCCGTACAAAGGGGAGCCCGCCAGTGTGACCATTCCCACCTTGCAGGCCATCATTGGTCACTTCAGCGACAGCCCGGACTAGTTCCTTATCGGAGGCGCCGATAGCGGGCACTACAGCTAACATGGCGAAACACTCGTCCTTTGAGACCAACATCCCGCCGATATCGGGATTGCGGGCAAGATAATCCCGGATGTCGGCGATTTCCTCCGGGTTGAGGTCTCGGTGAGGTATGAGGTCGCCCACCTCCAGTAGGCCCTCATCGCTGTCGATCCGGTTCATAGTAGCCAGGCTGCGGACCTCATCTACGGTAGGGTGGTCCTCCAGAGCGCGAGTAAGGTCCCATACGGTTGCCATCCCCTCGGCGGAGAAAATGGATTGGCCCTCCCGGCCGACGCTCACCAGTAGCGGTTCGGTGGAGCCGAACTGATCCTCGATCTCGTTCCAGACGATCCGTGACGGGATGTCTTCGGGAAGCATCTTCATGATATCGTCTTCGATATGGAGGAACCAAACGCCGGAGGCCAGGATCAGGCTCATAACAACTGCCAGGCCGATGGATTGCCGAGGGTGGTTGAGGGTCCAGGCGATGAATTTTCTCTTCATGGTGATCAGTTCTTTTCAGTCCGTTTCGGGATTGTATGTTTCAGGTCAGCCGGGCCTTGAGACCACCAAGGATGAACTGTACCACGTGCTCCTTCACTTCACTCTCGTATAGAGACAGGTCAAAGGCCTCCATAAGAGGCGCGTACATAGGCTGAAACACGAAATTGGAGACAATGCCGATCATGATGCTCTGGGTCACCAGAGCCAGATCACGCTGCGGCAGGGAATCCCGGCCGGTGTAGGTTAGAATCTTGGGGGTCCACCACTCTAGTATCTGAGGACCGACGGCCTGGAAGAACTTCTTGATGTGGGGTGCCCCAGCGGCCAATTCCCGGGCCATGAAGGGCCGCACCCGGTCCCCCTTGCGGGCGAACAGGTCGGCGTACATGTCGTAGACCTCATCGATGGTTTCTTCCAGAGACGCCTGTCGATTAAGGATTTCGGCGACCTGCTGGAATATGGGGGTGAAGTTGGCCGTCAGGACCGCCTCAAAGAGGCTTTCCTTGTTCTCGAAGTGGTAGTAGAGCATGAATTTGTTCACCCCGGCCGCCGCGGCGATCTCCCGCATGTTGGCGCCATCAAAGCCCTTTTCGGCAAAAACGACCTCCGCCGCTTCCAGAATGCGCTGGCGATTCTCCAGGGTTTTCTCTTTGGTACTGTCTTTGGGACGGGGCGTCATGGAACCTCCGGTTTACCGGTTGAATTTACTGTACGGTCGGTCAATATTCAAGACTCGCGTCGCTTCAAAATCTATCGAAAATAATAAAAATTGGATACCTCTGATCTATTGATCCTTCGCTCTTGTGGCATTCTCCTTAACCATCGCCCCAGCGGGCGATTTTGCGTACATTTCGGCGCAACCGATGAATCTGTTTGAAGCCCTTCAACAAGATTTTCTTGGCATACCCCTGATCCGCTACCTCTTCGCTTTCGTGGTGGTTCTGGCCACCCTGATCGCACGCAAAGTGCTGGATCGGTACCTCTTTCAATGGCTGCAGCGCTGGGCTCACAAGACCCGCTTCCGCTACGATGAGCTGGTCCTGGAGGCTGTCCGGGGGCCGGTAGGGGCCTTCATTCTGGTCTGGGGACTGTATATAGCGCTGAGCAGTTTGGCACTCGCGCCGCCAACCAAGGCCGCCCTGCTCCCCTTGTTCAAGGGGGCCACTGCACTCATCGTGGTGTGGGGCCTGTACCGCCTGTCAGACCTGCCCACCCAGCTGGCCCATTCGGCCCTCGCCCGGCGCGATGAAATCCTGGCCAGCCAGTTTGCCCCCCTTATCCGCAAAGCGTTGCGGGTCACAATAGTCCTCCTCGGCATTATCCTCATTATTCAGAACCTGGGCTACTCCGTCTCCAGCCTGCTGGCGGGATTGGGTATCGGCGGCCTGGCCATCGCCCTGGCCGGTCAGGACACCATCGCCAACCTGTTCGGCTCATTGGTAGTGCTCACCGACCGGCCCATGGTGGTGGGTGACCGCATCCAGATCGGGGATGTGCAGGGAACGGTGGAGTCCATCGGCTTTCGCTCCACCCGTATCCGCACCTGGGATAAAAGCCTGGTGGCTATTCCCAACAAAAAGCTGGCCTCGGAAGTTATCGAGAACTGGTCGGCCCAGCCCGGACGCCGCGTCCGCATGACCATCGGCGTGCAGTATGACAGCCCACCGGATAAGTTACAGCAGCTACTGGAGGGTGTCCGGAATATGCTGGCCGAGGATGATAATGTCGCCCCGGAAGGACAGTACGTCCACTTCACCGATTTCGGTTCTTCCTCCCTGGATATTCTGGTGAACTACTTCACCAAGACCACCGACTATCAGGAGCATCTGCAGGTGCGCGAGGCGTTGAATTTGAAGATTATGGGCCTGGTGGCGTCCCTCGATCTGGCTTTCGCCTTCCCCAGCCAGACGGTCTACTTCGGCCAGCCGCCCCCGGATGTACCTGCCAGCTGATCAGCAGCCGGCAAGGAAGGATTTCGAGAAGATTCGCATAAAGCTCGCCTGCCCGCGGTTAATCGTCAGGGATACACCGTATTTCGTCAGTGTTACGGTCGGCTAGTTAGCCGCGCTGAGAATTACAACTCTCATTTACGAAGATTAAGCGTTATGTTTATCGCATCGCTATCAGCTATTTTTTCTATATATTGTTCTGTTCCCTCTATTAATTCAGTATCTGCAACCTGTTTGGTCAGGCTTTTCAACGCAGATACCCAGTCAGTAGCCCATGTCCCGGCAGCAGAATATGATAAATAATATGGATAACCAGTATTCCCTGATAAACTGAAATTTCCAGTACAGTGAGTAGCATTCTCAAAAATACCATTGACACTGAAACCAGATGCACTCCAAGTAAACTCATTATTAATGATATCAAGTGGGGTTATCCGTGTTAATGTAACTGTAGCAGTCCCCCAATATTCTTCACAATAAATTACTATTTTCATCCCTTCATCAATCTGGGTGCCTTGGTTGCTGACATCAAAAAAGATATCCCTATATTGACTCGTCTGGCCATACCAATGACCATCCTGGGGACTCTGTCTTTCAGCTAGAACATCAATAGTAATATCACCCCCATTGGAGGTAATATCTATTTCACCGGTATTATAACCTGTGTCCAATGAAGTTCTGTCAATTGTTACGGTGATATCGTCCTCTTCTCCATCACTATCGCCAGAGGTTGGGTCCGCAGAGATCCAGCTATCATTACTGGCGATATCGTATTCAAGGGTTTTTACACCAGATTGAAGAATACCGTCATCATTACCAACATTTTGAATTGTAAATTCTTTTTGTGTTGCTTCTGTCCCGAAGTCTAACTCAGTTGGCTCTACTTTTAGTTTGGGATCCCCTTCACTACAGCCAGTCATTAATAACAGTATAATTCCCGGAAGTGCTGATAAGTAATACATTTTCCTCTTACTTATCATTTTAACCTCCTCTCTTGCTTTATTAATAATGTTTAACGTCTGATTACTAATTATGAGAAATCATTTCCGTCCATTGAAACCTGATATTATTGCGCACTGATGACTTAATATACTATTCATTTCTTATAAACACAATTAATAACAATGATACAATATCACTTGGATCGTCCGTCCCCCAGTTCGACCTGCGGGTCTTCCAGGAACCCGCGGGCAAGGATTTCGAGAAACTTACTCCCCGCGCGCAATCCTCAGGGATACGTCGTATTTCGTCAGTATAACGTTGGGCGATTACCTGCGGGCTAATCGATTCAGATCGATCCGCTAGTTCGGCGCACACACGCATCCACCTACCGCTTCTCCGCGTAGACGATCCGCTCGATCGGCGTAGACGTAAGCTCCCGGCCAGTCGGCTTTACGTACCGCACGGCCAGCTCCTCGTAACCGAGGTGCTCGACCACGCGCCAGCCGTACGCCGCGAGGAAGTTCGTGACGCCTTCGGGATCCATGCCGAAGAGCCAAACCTTATCCTTCACGACGTACTTTTTGTAGGCGTCCTCCTGGCCGTATATGACTTGACCGTCTATGAAGTCCTTACGGACGTACGTGAAGGCCAGGCGGCTACCGCGCGCGGCCTTGGCAAAGAAGTCGAAGGTCGTCCTGAGGCCGGTCTCGGTCAGGTACTGCGTGACCGCCTCCCAGATGAAGAACGTCCGCTTGTCCACCGAGTAGCCGTGCGCCGCCAGCACGGCGCCCAGCTCCTCGCGGTCGAAGTCGATGGGCACGAGCTTGACGTAGGCGGGAACCGCTCCAAACAGCTTCCGCAGCCGGATCCGCTTGGGCTCGATGTTCGCCAGATGATCGAGCTCCCAGGTCGGCACGTCGGCTAGAGCTGGTTGCCGGTAGGCCCGAGTGTCGAAGCCTGCACCCAGGTTCACCACCGCGTTGATCTGGCCGAGCGACTCGATCAGCTTCTCGTCTATGTACTGCTTCCGGCACATCATACCGCCCCAGATGCCGGGAAGGGTCTTCTCGGACGCGCGGACCATCCAATCCCTGGCCGCATCAGGCCGCATCAGCCACACGAAAGCTCTCATGCCGAACGGCAAGATTCGATAGGCCAGGTCATCGTCGATGATGCGCTGATCCGCTGGGAAGTGTTGCTCGATGGCGACCGCCGTCATCGGACCTGCTCCCGTTTTGGCTGCTGCTTTCGACATGCTGATTCCCTCCTTCGATTCACTTCTTCGGATTCTGTTGCGACAGCTCCCGCCGGAACCCAGCGGACTGCCCATCGAAATATATACCTTTACGAGCGACACACGGTGGGGAAACTACGAGGCCATCCAGGCGGACATCTTCGACCATATCCTGGCGGTGGTGTCGGAATTCGAGCTGCGGGTCCTCCAGGAGCCGGCCGGGAAGGATTTTGATAAGATTGCCAGTTCTGGATAATCGCTAGCGGTATACTGGCTGATGGCTTGGCTTGTGTAAATGGCCTACGGGGAATTTGGGAGTAGGGTGCGTACTAGGATTTGGTCTACGGGTGCTCAATCGTATATGTCCTTTACTCCTCGGGCATTGCTCCAATTGTGCATATGAATAGAGCATCGCCTGTACCATTTTCACAAGAGTGAATCCCTACTAGTTGCGCACCATCCGGTGATAGAGTGAACTCGAAGCTATCCAGTGAGTAGGATACATCGTGGGTTGGAGGTGAAATCTGGCAATGTATTCCATCCAATAGTAGACGATTTCCCTCTTGGACACCTGATAGTTGCTCAGTAATAGTTAGGCTGTTAGATTTTGATTTTAGGATACCATCGAAATAGCATCCATGCTGTTTAAGTGTTAAGCGCCCTTGGGTTATCGGACTAGCCCCGCATGACCAAGACCCTTGCCATAGCTCAGCCAATTGTGTAGAGGTTGGCTGGTGTTTCGCCTCGACCTCTCGCGATTCTAATTCGGGAGGCAAGACAGAATCCAAAAAGCCATGCTTATAGTGCTCCGCTAATATTTGCTGCATTTTAACCTTGAGCGTGGAGATTTGCTGTAATATAGGGGGATTTGCTTCAAAATATGTTTTGTAGGCATTCTCGACAACGAGCAGCACTTCCCAAAGGTGGGCAATAAAAAAAGCGTCTATGCGATAGGCGTTTGATACAATAACATGTCTCTTATGGTTGACTCTTAGACGAAAAAGATCAGTGCGAGTGGGATGGTTTTCTGTAAAAATATCCCATTGTGGTACTAAGGGAGCGCAATGTGAGAACGGATTGAATGTCGACCTAAGACGCTTTCGATATTCGGCTAAGCTCTCTCCAGTCACTGGACTAATAATGATTCGGTCTACCCACAAGGATGCAGCGGCACTAGGCTTCAGTTTATTGGATTCCCATCGTTCCGCTGCGCCCGCGATCATTGTAACTGCCGCAAGTAGGTCTAATGCATCCTCTAATGGACGAAAAAGAGTGACAGCAACGGAGTGATAACCCGTGACATTTAGTTCGCCACATATTGTAAGTAGATTGATAAGATACCTACCTAGGAGTTCTCCGGAGTACCTGGCGCCTTCGGTGTTAACTCGTGGCTGTGGGCAATGCGAGAAGAGTATATCTAAGATCTCAATGACCCCTTGGCATGGTGAATCGACGATTTTGGGGGCATCTTGTGGTGGAATTGTTGTATCTTTCATAAGTTGATTCATATGTTAGTATATTTTTTTAAACCATCTCCTTTAAGAAGTTAAACTACCTTGATAGGGACTACAATTCCCGATATGCGCAAAGACTCAGAATTGGACGTCATCGTCGCACTTCCCTTCGCCAAGCTCAGCACAAACTTGCCTCAGCGCGATGATGATAGCATAGATTGAAGGGGAACGCCGTCACCCTTCGAGAGCCTCAGGGTGACTACCCTAATCTCGACTAGCCGAACAACTCCTTCAGCGAGCGTACCTTGAAATTGCCCGTCTGCATTCGCCGGATGGCCCGCACCATGGCCTGGGCGGCGCTGAGGGTGGTGATCACCGGCACCCCGTGGCGGATGGCGCTGCGATCAATGGCGTATTCATCTTCCCGGGCCCGGGCACCCAGGGGAGTGTTGATGACCAGCTGCACCTCGCCGTTGCTGATGGCGTCGGCCACGTTCGGGCGGCC
>JBGVTM010000049.1 GCA_041862535.1 Candidatus Neomarinimicrobiota bacterium
CTAGCTGCCGACACTGATGGCATCGATGGCAGCGGGGATGCCGCCGGTGCCATAATAGCCCCGGACACGCTGGCTCGCGCCGTTCAGCTCGGACTCGCTCCGCAAGCCGCCCTGGCCAATAACGACGCCTATACCTTCTTCGCCGCGCTGGGTAATCTGGTCACCACCGGACCCACCGGCACCAATGTCAATGATATCCGAATCATACTGCGACTCCCATGCCCCAACAAAGAATGAGCTGCGAGAGACCAGGCCTCCGTCAAGTATGGCAGCAATCCGTAAGCTGGGAACACTCACAAACAGATCTAAAACAACCCCTGGAGTAGCAAAGCATGAGCACTGGCAAGAATAAAAACCGACTGCAGCCAACCTACAGAAGGATCATCGCTGCTTTGGCACTTATCTTTTTAGTCACCTATTTCCGACCGGGGCCGCAAGCCTCCGAGCAGCGGGACTCAGAAGCTCGTTTCATCGATTCGCTCCTCGCGGAAATGACCTTGCAAGAGAAGTTGGGGCAGCTCACGCAGTACAGCGGCGAAAGGAGGGATGGGAAAGTCCCTATCAGCCAGGAACATCTCAAGGCACTGCGCCGGGGTGAGGTGGGTTCTTTCCTGAATGTGCTCGGCGCTGATAACACCCATCGGCTGCAGCAGATAGCCGTAGAAGAAACCCGGCTGGGCATACCGCTTCTGTTCGGGTTCGATGTGATCCACGGCCAGAGAACCATCTTCCCGGTGCCCCTGGCTGAAGCCAGCAGCTGGGAACCAGAGCTGGCCTACCGATCGGCCCGAATTGCCGCCGTCGAAGCTACCGCAAACGGGCTGCACTGGACCTTTGCACCGATGGTAGATATCGCCCAGGATCCCCGTTGGGGAAGAATCGCCGAGGGGGCAGGCGAGGACCCCTATCTGGGCTCCGTCTTTGCCGCCGCCCGGGTTAAGGGATTTCAGGGCAACGATCTACGCGCTGCTAACACGCTGCTGGCTTGCGCTAAGCATTTTGTCGCCTATGGCGCGGCCCAGGGCGGTCGGGATTATAATACCGCCGACATTTCCGAACGCACCCTCCACGAACTGTACCTGCCACCCTTCAAGGCAGCAGTACAATCCGGCGTAGCAACCCTGATGAGCGCCTTCAACGAAATCGGCGGCCTACCCATGAGCGCTAATCGGGAGCTCTTAACCACCCTGCTCCGTGACCGGTGGGGTTTCAAAGGCTTCGTCGTAAGTGACTGGACTGCTGTCCAGGAACTCATGAACCACGGTATTGTCGGCACCCGCGCCGCGGCCGGGCGGGCGGCTCTGGAAGCCGGTGTAGATATGGATATGGTCGCAGGGATTTTCGTGAATGATATACCCCCATTGGTACAGACTGAGCAGCTATCTGAAAAGGCGGTGGACGCGGCCGTCCGGAGGGTATTACGTGCAAAAGTGCAGCTGGGCTTATTCGATGACCCCTATCGCTACGGCGACGTCGAACGAGAGAAGTCTCAAATCCTGTCACCGGAGCACCTGCAGGCGGCCCGTGAAATCGCCCGCAAATCAATCGTCCTGCTGAAAAATGACAATCAGACCCTACCGCTCCCGAAAAACCTGAAATCAGTCGCCGTGATTGGCCCTCTGGCAGATGATCAGGCAGTTTGCCTGGGGCCCTGGCACGGCAACGGGCAGGCTGAAGATGTCATCACTATCCTGGCAGGCATCAAGGCGGCCGTCACTACCCGTACCAGGGTTCTGTATGCGAAGGGATGCGACGTACAGGCTAGCGATAAAACCGGCTTTAAGCAGGCCCTATCCCGGGCCCGCGCTGCCGACGCAATTATCCTGGTACTCGGCGAAACCGCTGACATGAGCGGTGAAGCGGCCAGCCGCTCGGACATCGGCCTGCCTGGCCTCCAACTTGACCTGGCCCGGCGCATCCACTCCCTAGGTAAGCCGGTCACTGTGGTTCTGCTGAACGGCCGCCCCCTGGCCATACCCTGGCTGGCGGAAAATACCGCGGCCATTGTGGAGGCATGGTTCCTTGGCGTCCAAACCGGACCAGCCGTGGCCGAGGTGCTCTTCGGTGATTATAACCCGGGCGGAAAATTACCCGCCACCTTCCAGCGCTCCGTCGGTCAAGTCCCCCTGCCATACTACCTCAAGAACACCGGACGCCCCGCAGATCCAGACAACCGCTGGACTTCGAAGTATCTCGATGCACCGATCACTCCACTCTACCCCTTCGGGCACGGCCTGAGCTACACCCAATTCGAATACCGGAAGCTCCAAATTATCCCTGCGAAAGCCTCCGCAGGTGATACCGTTCAGGTCCGGTTGGAGGTGACCAACACGGGTCCCCGGTTAGGGGACGAAGTGGTGCAGCTGTATACACGCGATGTCGTTGCCAGTATCACCCGACCGGTGAAAGAACTGAAGGCCTTCCAGCGCCTAACGCTCGCTCCTCGAGAAACTAAAGCCGTCACCTTCAAAATCCCCGTCAATCTGCTCGCCTTCTATAATGCCGACATGGTGCCGGTCGTTGAAGCCGGCAAATTCAAGATCATGGTAGGCAGCTCAGCTACCGATCTGCGCCTCCAGGGATCGTTAACCGTCACCGGGGCGACTGCCATCATGGACGAAAGCACGCTCTATTTCAGCACCATAGCGGTTCACACCATAGATGATCGGGAGTAAAGACTAACCGGAAGCGCAAACAGCCCGATTTTGGGTACCTGCCTCGTGCAGAACCAGCAGCACACCGCCTCCCGACGAGAACGGGCAAAAGGAGTAACTAAGGTCTGCCGAGCACGACTGCAAGCCCCGCTTCATCCCCGGTGAGGGGACAACTCCATCATTTCCCCCACCAGACAGGGTGGGTCAGTAACTGGACTTTGCGGCCCGCGGTACAGCTCTGCAGATACCGAATTACCGCCTCCAGGCTGCCCAGGTTCCAGGTCGCGCTGGCATCAGATATATAATTGTTATGTTCAAGCGCATACGCCTCGTACTTCAACCCGAAATCGGCAAGCGAATACCGGCCATACTCATAGGTCTTGTTATTGTACGTGAAAGTGCCATACTTATGAAAATCCGAGTATATGTATCTATTATCCAGATTCAGTTGTTTCACGATGGAGCCGCCATGGCTGGACGAGCCGAATATCGGAATGTTCAATGATGCGTAATAATCAATTTCCTCGGACTGAAATGATAGCGGTTCAATGTCATGTAGCGCCATCATCCCGATCAGGTCGTTGTGGATGCCGATTTCACCGGCCCGCTCGAATAGCTGCTGGTAGATGGTACCCATGGACTGATAGCGCATAAAGACTGAGTCCTGCAATCCACCGTAGTAATCGGCGGAATGCAGGATGTAGTAGGTTGCCTGAATCCCGTAGTCCTCCTCCATTTCAGCCATTTCCAGGGCCTTAAAAGGATGGCAGTCCACGTCATGCCTCATTCCGACCAGCACCTTGGAAGTATCGAAGGTATGCCGGAAGATATTCAGCGGCAGGACGGTATATCGTGGCCGAGACAGCTCCTGGAGCAACATTTCATATTCCTGGAAGGTAAATACCGCCCGGGAATCGTGGATTGTCCTGACACGCTGCTCAATTTCCTCCAACGGCAGGCCGGGATCGAATGGATCGGTCAGGTAATCACAGCCAACAGACTGGAGCAGCACCGCAATCCAAACACCTGATAGGGCCGTGATGAATGCAAGCTTCTTGGGTTTATGCATCTCGCTGTCTTACCTGGATTACGGATGTTATTTTAATATGGGTGAGTAAATTGACTTAATGAAATTCAGCAATCATTCTATCCAGTAGTTATTTGGCATCAATAGGCTGTATGTTGATTATCCTGGCCGGTATACGTCTCCTTTTGAGGCCTGTTTGATTTTTCAAGGAAGAGCTAAAGTACGCAGTCCGCCGGAGGAAGACAACGCAAAGCTGCAACCTGCGTCAAGGGATTGGCCGAGCCACCTACGAACCTGATTATTACGCTAAAAGACCTGCCGCCGATTAGGTCGAAGGCATCGTTGCTGAATTATTCGCGCAATCATAACGCGAACTATTCCGTAGTGGAAAGCCCCGTCGACGCGGGGATTATGGTGCGTGACCTAGTTGGGCTTTATTCCCGTTCGGAGAGGGTAACCTGGGTCCAGATTTTCAGGGGCGCCGGCATTTGGCGGCCCATTCCCCCGCCGGGGCGGCCGCCCGGTACCATTCCGGTTGGTAGGCCGGGCCGACCGATTCCTCCTTCCGCAAATCCCCCCGGGCCTTGCCTGCTTCTCAGGTCAAGACCCCCCGCCTCGATGCCTACTCCGATCTTGCCACCAGGACGGGCATTGATGGCATACTCCTGCTC
>JBGVTM010000050.1 GCA_041862535.1 Candidatus Neomarinimicrobiota bacterium
AGTCACCCGGAGGGTCATGCAGCTCGAAATCGAACAGGCCGCCCTGAAGAAGGAGAAGGATAAGGCCAGTCAGGAGCGTCTGAAGGCTCTGGGCAAACAGCTGGCGGACCTGCAGGCCAAAGCCGGGAGCCTGCGGGCCAAGTGGGAGGCCGAAAAAGAGGCCATCAGCAAGGTTCAGGCCCTGCGGGAGGAAATTGAAAATATCCGCCGCGAAATGGAAGCGGCCGAACGGGAATACGACCTGGAACGGGCAGCGGAGCTGCGCCACGGGAAGCTGCCTGACACCCGGAAGCGCCTCCAGGAAGAAGAGGCCCGCCTGGCCGATGAACAGGGCCAGGAACGACTCATCCGGGAGGAGATCACCGAAGAGGAAATCGCCGAGATCGTGAGCCGCTGGACGGGTATACCCGTGGCCCGGCTGGTGGAAGGGGAGCGGGAGAAGCTCCTCAAACTGGACGAGGTCCTTCATCGACGGGTCATCGGTCAGGATGAAGCGGTGCAGCTGGTGGCCGACGCCGTCATCCGGGCCCGGGCCGGCATCAAGGATCCCCGGCGACCCATCGGCTCGTTCATCTTCCTGGGACCGACCGGAGTGGGCAAAACCGAACTTGCCCGGACCCTGGCCGAGACCTTATTCGATACCGAAGAAAACCTGGTGCGCATCGACATGAGCGAATACATGGAACGCCATACGGTCTCCCGCCTGATCGGAGCACCGCCGGGTTACATCGGTTACGAAGAAGGTGGCCAGCTTACGGAAGCGGTGCGTCGGCGGCCATACTCGGTCATCCTGTTTGATGAGATCGAAAAGGC
This sequence comes from Candidatus Neomarinimicrobiota bacterium, assembly GCA_041862535.1. NCBI lineage: Bacteria > Pseudomonadati > Fidelibacterota > Fidelibacterota bacterium. The sequence goes on from JBGVTM010000050.1 coordinate 814, forward strand.
CCACCACGACGTCTTCAACGTGCTGCTACAGATCCTGGATGACGGACGCGTCACCGATGCCCACGGCCGCACGGTGGACTTCAAGAATACCGTGATTATCATGACCTCCAATATCGGCGCCCCCCAGCTGCTGGAGGGCATCACTGAGGACGGGGAGCTGCGCCCCGGCGTACGCGATGTGGTTACGGGAATGCTGCGGCAACACTTCCGGCCCGAGTTCCTCAACCGGATAGACGAGATCATCCTCTTCAAGCCGCTGACACCCATAGAGATCGAGGCCATTGTGGACCTGCTGGTGGACGACCTGCGGAGCCGGCTTTCCGGCTGGACGGTCTCCGGCCGCGGCCCGGGCCTCGCCCTGACACTCACCGAAGCCGCCCGGCGGCACATCGCCCGGAACGGCTACGATCCCGTCTTCGGTGCCCGGCCCCTGAAACGCTACCTGCAACGCGAACTGGAGACCCGCCTCGGCCGGGCCATCGTCAGCCGGGAGATACCCGACGGCGCTCACATCACGGTCGACGTGAAAAAGGGCCAGCTGGCGATGGAAGTGGAGCGGGCCCCGACCCTAGCCGAAAAAGACACGGCGGAAGCGTGAGAATCGCCGCTCCTGCTGATCAAGCCCAAGGAAAAACATAAGTGGAAAAATCAAGCGTTAAGAAAGAGGGTTCTACTATTGAATTATTCCGATAGGTGCTTATATTCAATATGAATGAGAGGAATACAGTGAATTATAAGGTGAAAATAGAACAAACGGATGAAGGCTATGCGGTATGGTGTCCGGGATTACCCGGGTGCTGGTCCCAGGGGCGGACCGAAGAAGAGGCATTGGAAAATATCAAAGACGCCATCGAGACCTACCTGGCTACCATCGAAGAGCTTACCAAGGATAAAGAAACCCGCCTTGTCGAGGTTGCGCTTTAAGGTTGCCAAAACTACCCAGCCTCTCGCACCGTCGCGCCGTTAAAGCATTTGAAAGAGCCGGTTTCTGGGTTGTGCGCGAGGGCAAGCACATATCCATGACCAACGGCGAGCGCATTATCACCATTCCCCGAGCAAACCCTGTCAATGCCATCACCATGGGTGGTATCATCAAAGACGCTGGGCTAACGGTGGAGGTTTTTAAGAAGCTGCTCTGATACCAAGATCTTATGCCTGATCCCTCTGGACGCAAACAGACAGCCCCTGCCCGCCGCAAGCTCACCGATCTGGAACTGAAGGCCGCTCGACCCTCACTGGACGATGTGCACGACCGGCCCCGGCTGCCCATCTACGCCATCCTGGAGAACGTGCGGTCGCTGTACAACGTGGGCAGCATGTTCCGCACCGCCGACGCCCTGCACCTTTCCTGCCTGTACCTGTGCGGTTATACCGGCTTCCCGCCCCACCGGGGCATAGCTAAGACAGCCCTGGGTGCCGAGCACACCGTACCCTGGGAGAAGCACACCGACGCTGTGGAGCTGGCCCGGAACCTGCAGGCCAAGGGAATGCAGATCGTGGTCCTGGAGCAGACCGACGACGCGGTGGGCTTCTGGGAGGCGCCCATCCGGTTTCCGGTCTGCTTCGTGGTGGGCAACGAGGTCATCGGCGTGTCAGAGGAGCTGGTGGCCCTGGCCGACCTGTGCCTGGAGCTGCCCATGGCGGGGATCAAGCAGTCGCTGAACGTGGCCACGGCGTTCGGGGTGCTGGGCTACGAGCTGGCCCGGCGGTATCGCTACAGCCATCCCTCCGGCTAAGAATTCCATTGGCTGGGCCGGCTGGGATACAGCCCCGCCAGCATACGGGCGGCGTTCGGGAAGCTCTTATATCGGAAATCACCCCTGGCGGGCAGGTGCGATGCACACCTTTTCTACAGGATCGGGTCGGTCACCTCGATGGTATCATTCTTCTCGTTGTCGACCAGGTGCGAAACCTTGTGGGCCTCCATCTCATCGCTGGGGTAGGGGCTGCACAATGGCAGGAGTTCGTCCGCCGTGGTGACTTCGCGATTGAGCCAGGTGGCCAATCCCGCTTCAGAGAGAATCACCGGCATGCGGTGATGGATGGGAGCTACCAGCTCGTTTGGTCCGGTGGTGATGATGGCGCAGCTATAGATAGGTTCCTCCCCTCTGGGGCCCCAGACCTCCCACAGGGCTGCCAGGGCGAAGGGGACTCCGCCGCGGAGGTAGATATACCACGGCTGGGAACCTTCGATGGATTTCTGCCAGAGGAAGAAGCCGTCGGCGAGTACGGTGCACCGCCGCTTCTCCAGACGCACCTGCATGGCTTCCAGTTCGAGCAGCGACTCTTTCCGCACCTGGAAGAGCCCCGCCCCAACCGCGGGATGATGGGCCTCGGCGGGGATCAATCCCCAGACCAGCTCAGAGACCCGGTTGATCCCCTCACGCTCCACCAATACGGTGACCTTCTGGCCCGGGGCGATGTTGTAGCGCCGTCGGTAGGAGCTGAGCGGCTTACTCAGGTGAAAGCGCCGAAGCATGTTTTCCTCAGGTGCAAAAAGAGACAGACGCATAGCTATATCACACAATTCCCCCGGGAGACCGGGCCCCGGTGGCAAAATCATGCCAGATAACAACCCGGCTCCCGGTTGTAGGTAAACGATAGGCTCGAAAACCGCGAGATGCAAGAGCTGTTATGATGCGGTGGCAAGGAGGGTCTGCGCCGGATCCCGGCAAGAAAAAGGCGGAATTCGACGTTCTGAAACGATAGATTACAGGGCAACGACAAGGTCATCATCAACATCCAAGTTCATTTGAGGAGTTCCCAGTTATGCAGTTTGTCCTGTTTCTCATTATTGCCTTGATCGCCTTTCTACTGTCCGTGCAGCTGCGCCGCCGCTACGAGTTTTCACAGCGGCTGGCGTCCATGGGGGTGAATGCCCGCATCCTGCAGATTGTCGGCATCATTGCCCTCTTCCTGGCCGCCTTCCAGACCCTTACCGTCATCCCCGCCGGCTCAGTGGGGATCGTGGACTTCTTCGGCACCGTCAGCCCCAGGCCCCGGAACGCCGGCATCAACGTGGTGAATCCCCTCGCCAACGTCGTCAAGCTGAGCATCAAGACCCAGGAGCGCCGGGAAGAAATGCGGGTCCCCTCCAAGGAAGGGCTCACCGTGGGATTGGAGGCCAGTGTCATTTACCACCTGGACGGGTCCGCAGCCCCGGAGGTGTACAAGACCATCGGCCGCGAAGAAGACTACGTGCGTAAGATCCTGCTGCCCAATTTCCGTTCGGTAGTGCGGGGCATCACGGCCCAGTACGAAGCCAAGGCCCTCTATACCTCGGTGCGGGAGGAGGTGGCCCAGAACATCCAGGAGCAGCTCAATTCCGCCACGGCACCCCGGGGCGTCATCGTGGAGTCCACTCCCCTGCGGCAGGTGGTCCTACCCTCTGACCTGACCGCCGCCATCGAAGAGAAGCTGCGGGCCGAGCAGGAGAGCCAGCGCATGGAGTTCGTGCTCCAGCGGGAGAGCAAGGAAGCCGAGCGCAAGCGCATCGAGGCCCAGGGCATCAGAGACTTCAACAAGACCGTCGCCGAGGGGATCAGCGATAACTTCCTGCGCTGGAAGGGTATCGAGGCCACTGAGAATCTCGCTAGCTCTTCCAATGCCAAGGTGGTGGTCATCGGCTCCGGGAAGGACGGCCTGCCGATTATCCTAGGGGGGCAGTAAATAGGATATTGCCGATTGAAGATTGTCGATTGAAGATTGAAGCGCCAAGGCCTGCCATGAGCTAAGTCGAAGGGCCTGCCGTTAGCCATGCCAACCGGCGGATCGAAGGGTGGTGGTCATCGGCTCCGGGAAGGAAGGAGTGACGATAATCCTGGGAGGGCAGTAAATAGG
>JBGVTM010000051.1 GCA_041862535.1 Candidatus Neomarinimicrobiota bacterium
GGCCCCGGCGTGGGAAGACTTTCAGGTCATCCGGGATCGCTACCGGGAACTGACCGGCCTGCCTCCAGTGTGAATCATGGTCTACTGGAAACGATAGGCATGAGAACGGCGAGCTAAAGGTACGTCATGGCGAAAAAAGAAGACGGCGAGCTGCGGCTCTCACCGCAAAATCTCGAGGCGGAGCAGGCGGTCCTGGGGGCGATCCTGATGGACACCAAGGCTCTAGATCGGGTGACCGCCCTGTTGCCTCTGAATAGTTTTTACAAACCGGCCCATAACCTCATATACAAGGCAATGCTTGATCTTGATAGTATAGGAGAACCTATTGATACGGTTACGCTAACCAATTATTTAACCAAACAGAGCCTGCTTGATAAGGTGGGTGGGGCCTACTACGTGACAGGCTTGTTAGAAGTCCTGCCATCAGCGGCGAATATTGAACACTACGCCCATATTGTCCGTGAGAAATACGTTCTGAGAGAAATTATTCAAACGGCATATAAATTGAGCGATGAAGCTTATAAAGCAGAGAGTGAACCCTTAATATTATTGGATACAGCCGAGCATCGCCTGTTTGAACTTCAGCGCCGCTCAGGCATAGCAAAATCTGTTGCCATAGAACCAATTTTACATAAAAGCCTCACGAAGCTTGATAAGCAGCATCAGGATCGAAAGCATGGATACACCGGTCTACCGTCCGGCTTCCCTGATCTAGATGATATGACCGACGGATTCCAACCGTCCGATCTGGTTATTATTGCTGGACGACCATCCATGGGTAAAACCGCCTTCGCTCTTAGTATTGCTCGTAACACTGCTAAGCTGTATGGACATAGAGTGGGGCTGTTTAGTATGGAAATGTCCGAGTACCAGGTGGCCCTCAGGCTGATGACGGCCGAAGCCCGGGTTGACTCCCACAAGTTACGCCGGAGGAGACTTGTGGAGGGGGACTGGCCAAAAATTTCCAGAGCGGCTGGAGATTTGTCTGAATTACCTATCTATATTGATGACACCGCCGGGCTGAATATTCTGGAGCTCCGTTCCCGGATCAGGCGTCTGAAGGCGGATTACGATATCGAGATGGCAATCATTGATTATCTACAGCTTCTTGCTGGGTATCGCCAGTTGGAGAGCCGCCAACAGGAAATTTCGGAAATGACCCGCTCTTTAAAAGGACTTGCCAAAGAGCTCGATATTGTGATCCTGGCATTATCGCAGTTATCCCGGGCGCCGGAGCAGCGTCCCGGCAGGGATAAGCGGCCCATTATGTCCGACCTGCGCGAGTCTGGAGCCATCGAACAGGATTCAGACGTCATTTTATTTCTCTATCGGCCCTGGCTTTACAGCCGGGCAGAGAAGGACATTGGAGTGGCGGAAGTGATTATCGGTAAGCAACGCAATGGTCCTACAGGCAAGGTTAACCTCACCTTCATATCTAAATATGCCGGATTTGAGTCCACTACCCCTGAAGAACGTGCGGTTCGAGTTACAGAAGAGGAAGAAATGGAGGAAGAGCCGTTCTGATGGTCGTTGATTCCCTTAAGCAGATTCTCCCGCGCAGTGACCGTTATCCGGCCAAATTCCGGGCCATCATAGACAAAGTCACCTTTGACGGAAGCCACCGGGAAGCGGTCGATGATTTCCTCTGGCGGGCTTATCAGACGGCGGAGAGGGTCCATGCGAAACAGACCCGCAAATCCGGCGAATCGTATTTCGAACACTGCTATCAGGTAGCTTTACTCCTGTCGGAATGGCGTATGGATCCCATTACCATTGCCGCCGGGTTGCTCCACGATTCAATTGAGGATACACCGTATACCACCGAGATGCTCGCTGAGGAGTTCGGTACTGATGTGTGCCACCTGGTAGAGGGAGTGACCAAGCTGGCTGATATCAAGTTCCGCAGCCAGGCTGAGCGGCAGGCGGAAAACTACATGAAGATGCTGCTGTCGGTGGCCAAGGACCTTCGGGTGATCCTTATCAAGTTCGCCGATCGTCTGCACAATATGCGTACTATCCAGTATTTGCCTCTTATCAAGCAGCGGCGCATTGCTATCGAAACTCGGGATGTTTATGCGCCGCTGGCCCATCGTCTGGGAATGGCTCGGGTCAAATGGGAGCTGGAAGACCTGGCCTTGAAGACGCTGGAGCCGGAGGCCTTCACCGAACTGGTTAAAAAAGTGCGGGAAACCCGCTCGGAGCAGGAAAAGTACATCGAAGAATTTGCCCGGCCCATCCGTGAGCTATTGGAAGCCAACCACATCAAGGCCAAAGTAGTGGGCCGGTCCAAACACTATTACTCCATCTGGGGCAAAATGCAGCGCCGGCGGGTCAGTTTCGAGGAAATCTACGACCGGTTGGCCATCCGTATCATCGTAGACCGGCTGGACGAGTGCTACGCCGCCCTGGGGATTGTGCATCAGCTGCATACCCCGGTTCAGGAGCGCTTTAAGGATTTCATTGCCACCCCGAAAATAAATGGCTATCAATCCATCCACACCACCGTGATAGGCCCCCACGGGAAAGTGGTGGAAGTTCAGATCCGGACGCACGAGATGGATCAAACCGCCGAGATAGGGGTAGCGGCGCACTGGCGGTACAAGGAGGATAGCCAGGGGGATATCACCACCATGGATCGTCAGGTCCGCTGGCTGAGGGAGCTGGTGGAGGTGGTTCAGAATGAAAAGTCTACCCCTGAGGAATTCCTGGATCTACTCAGGATCGACCTGTTCAAGGATGAGATCTTCATTTTCACTCCCAAGGGCGATCTGATCCAGCTGCCGGTAGGGTCTACCCCGGTGGATATGGCTTTTGAGGTCCATACTGAGGTTGGTCTGCACTGTGTAGGCGCTCGGGTCAACAGCAAAATTGTACCTCTGACCAACGTATTGCACAACGGTGATACGGTCGAGATTATTACTTCGGAGCATCAGACTCCCAGCCATGCCTGGCTCAAGTTCGTTCAGACGGGAAAGGCGAAGACCCATATCCGGAAGTTCATTCGCCGCGCCCAGCTGGAGGAAAGCATCCGGCTGGGGCGCGAAATAATGGATAAAGCTCTCCGCCGCCTGAAGCGGACTTCTCTGAAGAAGGAGTTGCGGAAAGACCCTCAAAAGGCCGGTTATGAGACGGAGGATGCTCTATATACCGCACTTGGGCGGGGGGATGTGACGGTCCGGCAGGTCATCGAAGAGCTCGTGCCGGAGCTCGTTCAGGAAAGTGAGGGCCTGGACAAAAAATTAGCCCAGCCCCCGCGTCGAATCCGAAGATCGGCGCAAGGGGTGCGGGTGGATGGCATGTCCGATCTGCTCATCTCACTGGGGAAGTGTTGCAGACCGATCCCCGGCGATGAGATCATCGGATTTGTGACCCGCGGTCGGGGGATTACAGTGCATCGGGTAACCTGCGCCAACCTTCCCCTGATCGGTGAAGACCACGACCGCTATGTAGAAGTGGAATGGGATGTGGGCAAAGGACGGGATTTCGTCGTCCAGCTGAAAGTCGTTGCCGAGGATCGCAAGCACTTTCTCAAAGACGTTACCGAGTCCATCTCGAAGCTGAATACCAATATCGTCAGTGTCGATCTGTCGGTGGAGGAAGGCATCCTGACCCTCTTTATGGCCGTGGGAGTGGATGGCATTCGCAAATTGCAGCGAATTCAGAACCGTATAAGAATGATTCCTGGAATCATATACATGGAGCGTGAATAAAATGAGTGATAATTACAATGTGACTTATACCAAAAAGGACGTAACCCAGCGAGTGGCTGAAAAGCTGGCTATGCCGGTCTCGCAGATGAAGGCCCCGGTGGATGCGGTCTTTGAAGCCCTGCGGGAGATTATGAGTGAAGACCACCGCTCGTTACGTGTTGAAATACGAAACTTTGGTGTGTTCGAAGTGAAGCCTACCAAGGCCAAGCCCCGCGCTCGCAACCCGCGGACCAACGAAGAAGTCTATG
>JBGVTM010000052.1 GCA_041862535.1 Candidatus Neomarinimicrobiota bacterium
GTCACTTACACGGTCACCGATTCGGCCAGCTATGTCCTGCTACGCGTCCCGGCCGGATTTTACACCCTCTTCGCCCATGAGTTGATCGGCGACTACCCCCTGCCATTTTATAGCGGCCGCTGGGAACCCTATCACCGGGCCGCCCGTTTCAGCTATTACCCGGAGGTGGTCGAGGTGCGCCCCCGCTGGGAAGTGGCCGGTATTGATATTAACTTTCAGGTTGGAGCTCTTACTTTTCCCCAGCATGATAGCACTGTAAGAAGAGAGTAAATGCACTGTGTCATCTTGGCCGGTGGAGTCGGCACTCGCTTCTGGCCTAAAAGCCGCCGCCGGCATCCCAAACAACTTTTAGGCCTCATCAATAACAAATCCCTCGTCGTCCAGACTGTAGAGCGGCTGGAAAAGGATCATAATTGCGAAGGTCTTTACCTGGTGGCCTCTGATGAGCTCACACCGTTGATCAGGGCTCAGATCCCCCAGGTTCCTGACGAGAATTTCTTCATCGAGCCCAGCGGCCGCAACACGGCCCCGGCCATCGCCCTGGCGGCCTTTATCCTCCGTAAACGCTTCGGCGACGTCGTTATGGGCGTCTTCCCGTCAGACCATCTGATCCGGAAAGAGAAACAGTTCTATCGGGCGCTGAACCAGGCCCGCAAAAAGGCCGCCGAGGGACCTAACCTCATCACCCTGGGTATTCAACCGACCCGGCCCGCCACCGGTTTCGGCTATGTCCAATTCGAACGTAACGATGACGGCGATGTGCATCCCGTGATTCGTTTTACCGAGAAGCCGGACCTGGAGACCGCCAAGCAGTTCCTGGAGGGGGGCTTCCATCTCTGGAATGGCGGCATGTTCATCTGGCGGGTGAGCACCATCCTGGATAACCTGGCCCAACACCTACCCGCAACCTACGAGAAACTGGCCGGCATCGAACACCTCATCGATACCCCCGATTTCCAAGCTGCCCTCACCAAGATCTGGCCCGAGGTGGATTCCATCAGCATCGACTACGGCGTGCTGGAAAACGCCGATTCAATCTTCACTGTCGAAACCCGCTTTGAATGGAACGATCTGGGCAGCTGGCAAACCCTCCATGAGGTGCTACCCAAGGATAAGGCCGGAAACGCCGTCCAGGGTGACGTGACGATCCTGGACAGCTGCAACTCCCTGGTGCTGAGTGAGGACCGCTACACCGCTGCCATCGGCGTACAGGACCTGATCATTATCACCACCCCCGACGCCACCCTGGTACTTCCCCGCTCCGAGAGCGAGCGGGTGCAGGAGATTGTCCACTGGCTGCGAACCCGCCACCGTGAGGAGCTGCTATAGCCTTGCCCCGCCGCAATCCATTTGCCGAACTCGAGGCCTTGTACAACGATCTGGAGGAGGTGGCCAGCCGCCTGGGCTACGCGGTAATTGTCGACACCGGTCCCTTTAATGGGGGCGCCTGCCTGCTGGAGGGCGAAGAACTCATCGTCCTTAACAAGTCCACACCGCTGGAGCAGCGAACACGACTGCTGGCGGAGGCCCTCGCCTGCAAAGACCTCTCAGGCATCTACCTCAAACCCGCTACCCGCGCCGTTCTGGAAGATTACCTTGAGCGCGGACCAACCCTGAAGGGGATGCCATAGTATGAAAGCTCCGGGGTACAAATTGTACGCTATCAGAGCCATTAATAGATCCAGGAAACCATTATAGAGGAGAATCCGCATGTCCCTGTATAAAACTGAGGATATCCTAAACTTCGCCCTAGTCGGGCATGGCTCGGCGGGCAAAACCATTCTCTCCGAAGCCATGCTGTTCAACGCTGGTGTCATCAACCGTATAGGCACCATTGAGGCCGGCAATACGACCTCCGACTACCATGAAGACGAAATCGAGCGCCAGATTTCCATTAATGCCTCCGTTTTAAGTCTCCTCTGGGAGGGAAAGAAATTCAACCTTCTGGACACCCCCGGCTACGCCGATTTTTATGGCGAACTGCAGGCCGCCCTGCGCGTGGCCGACTTTGCCGTGGTCGTCATCCACGCCGTCTCCAACGTGGAGGTAGGCACTGAGCAGGTCTGGAACTCAGCCACCGACTACGGCCTCCCCCACCTCATCGCGGTTAATATGCTGGACAAGGAACACGCAGATTTCGACGCCGTCCTCAACGTGGCCCGCGAACGGTTCGGCTCCAAAGTCTTTCCCATCACCCTTCCCATTAACCAGGGGCCAGGCTTCAACCAGGTGGCGGATGTACTCCGTAAAGAGCTGTACACCTACAAAACCGATGGCTCCGGCAAGTACACCCATGAGCCCCTGTCCGGGGAATGGGCCGAACGGATCGCCAAGCTGCACGAAGAACTGATCGAACTGGTGGCCGAGTCCGACGATACCCTCCTGGAGAAATTCTTCGAGAACTACGAGCTCTCCGAAGAAGAGCTCCGTGGTGGCCTCCACGGAGCCTTCCTGAATGGCTCCCTGATCCCGGTTTTCGCTGTCTCTGCGCTAACCAATGTCGGCATCCGCCGCATGATGGATGTCCTGGCCAAGTATGGCCCCTGCGCCATCGACTTCAAGGAAGTGAAAGGCAAGGTTAGCGTTGATAGCGAAGAAGAAATCACCCGGCCCGCTACCGAAAATAGTCCTGTTTCAGCCTTCGTATTCAAGACGGTCAGCGAGCCCCATCTGGGAGAACTTTCTTTCTTCCGGGTTTACTCGGGCAAGGTGAAGATGGGCGCCGACCTGTTCAACATCAACCGCAGCAAGCAGGAGCGCATGGGCACTGTTTACAGCATGAACGGTAAGGATCGCAAGGAGCTGGGCGAGGTAGTGGCCGGTGACATCGCCGCGGTGGTCAAGCTCAAGCACACCCACACCGGCGATACGCTCTGCGGCAGCACCAATCCCATTGTGCTCCCGAAAATTCACCTGCCGGAACAGAAAATCCGGGCCGCTATCGCTCCCAAGGCTAAGGGTGACGAAGACAAAATCAGCAACGGTCTCGCTACCCTTCACGAAGAAGACCCCACCTTCCTCTTCGAGTATGACCCCGAGCTGAAACAGACCATCATCTCGGGCCAGGGCGAGCTCCACCTGGAGATCGTTATCCAGCGACTCAAACAGCTGTTCAAAGTAGAGGTGGACCTGCTCCCACCTAAAGTGCCGTACCGGGAGACCATCAGTTCCAGGGGCGAATCCAAGTATCGCCATAAGAAGCAGACCGGCGGTGCCGGCCAGTTCGCTGAAGTGTGGATGTACATTGAGCCACTGGCGCCTGAATCGGGCGCCGAGTTCGAAAGCAAGGTAGTAGGCATGGCCATCGACCGGGCGTTCATACCCTCTATCGAGAAGGGCGTGCGGATCGCCACCGAAGAGGGGGTCCTGGCCGGCTACCGCTGTGTGGACTTCAAGGCGGTGGTCTATGACGGTAAGCAACACCCGGTGGATTCCAAGGACATTGCCTTTCAGATCGCTGGCCGGGAGGCCTTCAAGGAGGCCTTCATGAATGCCAATCCTAAACTGCTGGAGCCCATTTACGAGGTGGATGTTCTGGTGCCGGAGGAATTCATGGGCGACGTCATGGGTGACATCTCCGCCCGCCGGGGTAAGATCCTGGGCATGGAGACGGAAGGCCGCCACCAGCGGGTAAAGGCCCACATCCCTCTGGCCAACCTGGACCAGTACGCCACCGCTCTGCGCTCCATGACGGGGGGCCGGGGCCTTCACAACCAGCGCTTCGCTCACTACGAGAACATGCCCCACGACGAGGAGCAGCGGGTCATCGCCGCCGCCAAAAAAGAGAAGGAAGAGGCCCAGAATTGAATATCAAGCGCCTCTGGGCTCCCTGGCGACTGGAATACGTCCAGGCCCCTAAACCAGCCGAAGGCTGCATTTTCTGCGACAAACCCGCCGCTAATGATGACCTGGAGAACCTCATTGTCTACCGGGGTGAACATGCTTTCGTAATGATGAACCTGTATCCCTACAATAACGGTCACATTCTAATCGCACCTTACGCGCACGTGAATGAGTTTGAGGAGCTGGAGCCGGAGGTCCAGCTGGAGATGCTCAACCTGGTCTCGCGGGCCATGACCATCATGCGCCGGGAAATGAAGGCCGGCGGTTTCAATTTCGGGGCCAATATTGGGGCTGCCGCCGGGGCCGGGATCGAAGAGCATGTACACCTCCACGTGGTCCCCCGCTGGATCGGCGACACCAACTTCATGCCAGTGGTGGCCAGCACCAGGGTCCAGGTGCAGACCCTTCGGGAAACCCGGAATCTGCTGGCAGCAGCTTACCTCAAGGACGACTAGCTAATGGCCGGGATTCGAAGGCAACAGTCAAAAGGAGAGTCTGAAGGGCATCAGCATGGACGTTGATGAACAAATTATTAAGGAAGTCGTCCAGCACGTCCTTAGCGTAACCCGACCGGACCGGATCATCCTCTTCGGCTCCGCAGCCGCCGGTCACCTGACACCCGACAGCGACATAGACCTGCTTATCCTTGAACCTATACCCCGTAACACAAGGGAAGAAAGCGTACGCATTGGGAACGCATTACGCGGACTGGGCTATCCCTTCGATATTATGGTCATGGCTACCGTACGTTTTGAGGAAAGCAAAAACATCATTGGCGGCCTCGCCTATCCGGCCAACAAATACGGGAAGGTCATCTATGAGGCCTCCTGAGGAAGTGAAGCGCGAATTCCTCCAGCAATGGCTGGAAAAGGCTGCCAAAGACCTCGAGCTTGCCGCGCATCTGCTCGGGGAAAATGCCCCTTACCTGGATGCCATAGGCTTCCACGCCCAGCAGGCCGCCGAGAAATACCTGAAGGCGCTTCTCGTTCACTATCAGATCGAATTCTCCAAAAC
>JBGVTM010000053.1 GCA_041862535.1 Candidatus Neomarinimicrobiota bacterium
CGCGAAGATAGTGCGCATAATGTTTCTAATAAGGTGTACAAAGGATCTGTGAAATGCAAAATATCTCTCATAGTTTTTAATTAAAACTGTTCAAAATTCTCTGAAAACGTACATTACCGTTAGAAAAATATTTGCTCGGATGTGTAATCCATATCTACATTTCATCCTACAATTTTCTTTATCTTTTTGATTATAAAGGCCTAATCTCAAAAATATCCTCATACAGTCATCTACTAAATTTATCCATAACTCCTTTTACTAATTTAATGTCATTAGTTACATAGATATGAACCGCGGGAACCCTCTCATCATTAACATAGCTCCTGATTTGTTTTTCGGCCCAGGATATGCCAATATTTTCTACCTCTTCTTGTTCTTTAACTTGCTCTATCTTATCAGATAATTCATATGGTATATCAATTTTAAAAACTCTTGGAATAGTCTTAAGTTGATTTTTAGTACCAATTATTTTTATTCCAGGAATAATAGGAATATTAATACCATTATCTCTACACATTTCAACAAACTTAAAGTAGATGTTAGTATCAAAACACATCTGTGTAACAATATAATCAGCTCCAGCTTCTACTTTGAACTTAAGATATTTTAAGTCAGTTTCCATGTTCGGCGCCTCGGGATGCTTTTCGGGATACCCAGCTACACCAATACAAAACGAAGTGTTGTCTCCTAGTCCATCCAGATAAATTCCTTTATTCATATCTCTTATCTGCTTAACTAAATCAATAGCGTATTCATTTATACTTCTACCACTTGTATGTTCCTTTCTATCACTTCTCTTAGCATCTCCTCTAAGTGCAAGAACATTCTGTATACTCATAAAATTTGAATCAATTAAAAAATCTTCGGTCTCTTCTCTTGTAAATCCTCTACATAGAACATGGGGTATCGCATCAATCCCATACTTCCACTGAACTAATGAACAAATACCTAATGTACCTGGCCTTTTCCTTTTAACTTCTTTCTCTATATTATTTGGCTTCTCTATATATCTTACTTCCGCCGAATGACTGGTGATATCAATAAATGGTGGCTTATATTTTACGAGATCTTCTACTATACTTATAAGATCTACCGCGCTTCCTCCTCTTTCAGGTGGAACTATTTCAAAACTAAATAGGGTTCCATTTCCCTTTGATGCTTTTTTTAAATGATCAACTACTTTCATTTTTCTGACCTTTAAATCATTTTTAATCTTAATAGGATTCTAAATATAATCCCTGTAAGATTTTCAATCGATCTAAACCCTGAGTATTAAGTATTTCTATAATTCCTTGAACATAATAATTTTCTTTATCTAATATTTGATACTTTTTCGATGGATTACCTATTATAGTATCTAATCCTTTAGGTATAGCTAAAGTTAGAAATGCATTTTCTATAAACAATCTTACTTCTTTTGGCAAGGAATGGGTAAGATTCGAAAGCCCAACAAGTATATGAACATCTTCTATGTGATTCCTTATTTCCGCTATAGCATCCAAAGTCAAATTAACCATTCCAGTAACATCTCCTCCAATTGGAGACATTCCTGGATCAATATAAATCTGATATGGTTTAAATCCAAAAGACCTATCAACGGCTCTATAAAATAATCTCTTGGCAGTTTCGCAAATTTCTTTTACTGTTAAATTTGAGTACTTAGATGTTCCTACCAATCTCTCAGAAACTAGAAGTATAACCTGGCACTCTTTTATTTGCCTTAAAGCAAGTACCTCTTCAATTCTTGATTCCGTTGCTGAATTTAAAATAGGAATACCATCTGATTTATTACTATCATAGGCATAGAGTCCTGCTTCTAATTTAGTAATATCATCGGAATCAAAACATAAAGGTAGGTTAACAACCTCCTGTACTGCTTCAATAGTACTTTCCATGTACTCAGCAGGTAATGGGCCTATGTTTATGTCAATATAGTTTGCCCCTTCTTCGGCTTGTTCTCTCGCAATATTTTGAATTCCAACAAAATCAAAAGACTTCAATAATCTTTCTATCCTTGGCGAACTATAATTTATTCTTTCAGCAATGATTGTTAGTTCATTCATCTCTATTATCCTTCCTCGTAATCTGCCATTCTAAAAATATAATGCCGAATTTTGTATAAATATAGGTAAAGTCTTAAGAGAGCCACTCAGTGCTGATTCCTTCCCCGGTGAATGGCGTTTTTAGCTGCTAGTCTCCCATTCATGTAGACCCATACCGAGGGGATTCCTTCGGAAGAATCCCTCAAGGCCATTTATGTGATTGCTCATATGATCGCTATATTAATCTTCCTGGTGTTTGAAAAGTCGATGGACATAGCCATTGGCTGCCAACCGGTGCAAGTCTTCCAGGGTCTGAGCGTACAATGGGACCCGGTTCCACCGGCGTGGTGCTCGAGGGAAGCAAGGTCTCGGACTCCACCTGCGGCACCATCTGAGCCCACACTTTACCACCAATCAGGGCCGGGCCGTGGCGGCTGACCACGCAAAAACCAACGGAGTCGGCGGGCCCATTCTCTTCGGATCAAACACAGTGGTTGCCAATCCGGGGACCATTCGTAGCGACACCTGCTGCAGCGTACCTTCCCGCTACGGATTGAACCGAGCCACTTTTAACCACAACGGGGGCAGGTTGGATGCTCTGGCATACATTAATATTAACAGCGTCAGTGACCGATCTGCGACCTTACCCGAAATTCTTATATGCTTGCATGTTTTCCTATTATTCATTAACTAATTATAGGTGGAAGCTTAGCTACTGGCATCTAGAAAGTCGGCTTTCAGCCCGCTGGATTCATAATGGAAAACAACCTTTGGCTGCAACGGGTACCCTGGTGGTTGAATAATGCCTTAAGTTATAGGGCTTTACGATGATCATCAATCAAAGACATTATCGCACGGTCTGGATGGAGGGGGGCGTGATTAAGACCATCAATCAGCTGCTTCTCCCCGCTCGCTTTGAAATAGTATCGCTCGGTCACTATTCTGAAGTTGCCGACGCTATCAATACTATGCTGGTACGGGGTGCGCCGGCCATCGGTGCCCTGGGGGCCTACGCCCTGGCCCAGGCCGTCAATCAACTAACCCGCCGTGATATGGGTCAGATCCAGGATGTAAAAACTACCTTGGAGCAGACCCGGCCAACGGCTCATGATTTATCGGACGGACTGCGCTATGTCTTCGATCGCCTGCTCAAAGCCGGGAAGCTTGAGCAAATGAAGGCCGCCGCTCTGGACGCGGCTGAAACCTATGCTGAACGCAGCATCGCGGCCTGCCGGCAGATCGGGAATCACGGAAAGGCGTTGATCAAGGACGGGGACCGGATCCTGACCCACTGCAACGCCGGCGCCCTGGCCACCGTTGACTACGGCACGGCCCTGGCTGTGGTACGAATGGCACACTACGACGGGAAAGCAATCTATGTATACGTCGACGAAACCAGGCCACGGTTGCAGGGTGCCAAGCTGACCGCCTGGGAGCTGTCCCAGGAGGGCATCCCCCATGCCATCATCGCGGATAATGCCGCCGGGCACTTCATGCGGCGGGGTGAGATCGATATCGTCATCACCGGGGCCGATCGGGTGGCAGCCAACGGCGATGTAGCCAATAAGATCGGGACCTACCAGAAGGCCGTGCTGGCCAAAGAAAATCAGATTCCGCTCTATATCGCGGCCCCGCTATCGACGATAGACCGGACGTGTGCATCGGGAGACGACATCCCCATCGAAGAGCGGGACGAAAATGAAATTCTCCATTTTGATGGTAAGCGGATAGCCCCGCGCGATAGCCCGGCCAGGAATCCCGCCTTCGATGTTACCCCGGCACGGTACATTCGGGGCATCATCACTGAAAAGGGCATCATCAAGCCTGAAGCGGTCCGAACCCTGGACAAGTCAAATGGCTGAGATATACTCAGGTCCCAAATTCCAGACGATTTTCAAGGCTCGCCAGCGCGTAACGGATGAGCGGCTACCGGAATTATCGGCCTGGTGCCGCCGGTTCTCCGAATACGGTCTGGCACCGGCAGCCGGGCAGGCCCACGCCGGAAACATGAGTATCAGAAGCGGGCAGGGTTTTATCATCACCGCCGCCGGTGCTGATCTGGGGAATATGCAGGCGGATGACTACGGGCAGGTCCTGGAAATGGACGTTGAGCGCAGGCGAGTCATTGCCATCGGGCTGAAGGAGCCCTCATCGGAGACTATTATGCATTCCAGCATCTACGAGCGCCGACCGGAGATAAATGCCGTTTTCCACGGCCACGATCCGTTAGTCCTGCAGTATGGTAGCGATTTAAATCTGCCGATTAGCGCGCGTGAGCAACCGTATGGCACGCTGGAGCTGGTGGGAGAAGTCCAGAAGGTGCTCGGAAGGCACTATTATATCGTGCTTCGGGGCCATGGCTTCCTGGCATTGGGAGAGACGATGGACCGGGCCGGAAACGAGGCCCTGCGCTATCACGATGCCGCCCTGGCGCTATTCCGGTCAGCGGCGCAGTAGGTCCCTGGCCACATCCTGGGCCCTTTGCTTTACCTCCTCCGCGCCCTCGACGATGCGGTCCTGCATCAATATCTTCCCGTCGCAGATGGTGGTATCTATACAGCTGCCATTGGCCGAGTAGACTAAATTGTGAATCAGGTCATGAAGGGGGGTCATGTGAACGTTGCTCAGATCAACCAGCAGAAGATCGGCCAGCCTGCCTTCCTTCAGTTCGCCGCCGTTGAGATTAAAAACCGGATTGGCGTGTACTGTGGCCAGATCGAAGACGTCCTGCGCCGGCAATGTGGCGGGATTCTTGGCGCTGAGCTTCTGCAGCAGGGTGGCAAATTTCATCGCTTCCAGCATGTCCAGATTATTGTTAGAGGCGCAACCATCGGTCCCCAGCGCTATACTGATGTTGGCCGCTTTCAACCTCTCATACGGGAAGATACCGGCGCTCAGCTTCATATTGGAAGTGGGGTTATAGATCACCTTTACCTGATGTTCCTGGAGGAGCTCGATCTCCCTCTCATTCACCCATATCACGTGGGCGGCGATGACGTTGGGACCTAAAAAACCGATGTCGTTCAGATACTCAATCGGTCGCCTTTTGTGGCGTCGAAGGCAGTCCTCCACTTCTTCCTGGGTTTCCGACAGGTGAATATGGATTGACAAACCGTTTTCTTCGGCAAAGTCCCGGGCCCATTGCAGGCTTTCAGTCGAGACCGTATAGAGGGCGTGAGGGCCTAAGGTGAATACGACCCGATCACTATACTGCTGCGTCTCCGCGAATAGTTTGCGGTTCAGATCGATCTGCTCTCTGGCTCGCTTCTCGTCGAAAAGGTCGATAAAAACGGCCGAGACGGCGGCCCTGATCCCCGAATCTTCAACGGCCCGGGCTACGCTGTGGTAATGCCAGTACATGTCATTGAAAAACGTCGTTCCGGATTCGATCATCTCCAGACAAGCCAGCCGTGTGCCCCAGTAGACATCTTCCTCAGTCAGCTTGGATTCGATCGGCCATATCTTTTTGTTCAGCCAATCATCGAGCAGCATGTCATCCGCCCAGCCCCGCAATAGCACCATTGCCGCGTGGGTGTGCCCGTTAATGAACGCTGGTATGGCCGCTTTGCCGTTACCATCCAGCACGTGGTCGGCCTTACACCGGATATCATTACCGATTTTTCGAATCTGCCGGCCCTCGACGTAAATATCCTGCTCAGCATTATTAACCAGAACGTTCCTGATCAGTATGCTCACGCAACGCCTCCTGTATGGATCACCGCCCCTGGATTAAATTGCTTTTAAGGGATCAATCCCATTGCAGCGTTAAGGTGTTATCCCGGTTCAATCGCACCCGGGTTCCAAACCTTTTGCCTTCCCTATTCAGGACATCTCGCAGCCACAGCACATCGGCCTTAGCCGCCCGATTCACTCGGAAGTTCCTGATCTGCGTCGGTGTCATTTGCAGATCAACCAGTTTTCCACTCGCGGGATCCACGCTCACGAAATACATCAAGGCCAGATCATCCCTGAACTTTTCATAGCCGCTGATACCTTCATAGTCGTTTAGAAAGTCACCGCAGCCGTAGATGACCAGTTTGTCCTTATATACTTCTATTCCTTTTACATGGTGAGAGGAATGTCCATGAACTACGTCCACACCGGCATCATCAATAAGTTTATGGGCAAATTGCATCTGGGTACGAGGAATATGATAACCCCAGTTACCCCCCCAATGAATAGAGACAACTACGATGTCTCCCTTCTGCTTCACCGCCCCAACTTCTTTTTTAATACCTTGGACTGTTTGATCAGATAAATCTCTTAACAGATTCGCACCGGGCTTATCGGCAGTGGCCGCCCAACTTATAGGTACCCCACCAATCACTGACCCGTAGGAAAACACAATCACCCGCCCCTTCCCTTTGACATCCAGCACTGCGGGAGCCTCGGCTTCCCTGAGATTCTGACCCGCTCCCGCTGTGCTTATATTCACTTTCCGCAACGTTTCCAGAGTCTCAGTAAGACCCGTATAGCCCCAGTCAAGAATGTGATTATTCGCGAGCGAGCAATAATCTATGCCGGCCGCCGTCAAGCAGGGAATATTCTCCGGATGCATCCTGTAGTTTATACCCTTGCCTTTCCAATAGTCGTTGCTCTTTGTTACGCTGGTCTCCAGATTGATTATCCTCACATCCGGCTTGACCCGGTCCAACTCTTCCAGGGCATCGCCCCAGATGTAAGCAAAGTCGACCGGTTGTTGAATCGGCCCGTTCGCCCTCTCGGCAAGCTCCACGTATCCCCTGGAACTTCTCATGTAACTCTCGTAGATGCGGGGATCGCAGGGATGGGGCAGCACCTGATCAATTCCCCGCCCGGTCATTACGTCGCCGCACATGAACATGGTGATCAGACTAGTACCTTTTGATGGCTTGGCCTCAGCTTCCTGATCGGCCTTTTTCACTCCCGAGAACTTCTTTTCAGGCGGTGCTTTTGATGACGCTTTTCGAATGGGTAGTCTATGGTGATGCGACCCTTGACCCCTTGTTGTCGTCCCTTCTCTAAGAGCCAATGTCATTAATGAAGTGAGAAGGAGAAATCCGGTGAGACCATAAAGGAGCAGTTTATTATACATTAGAAAATCACTATTCAAGAAATATGGAGCCGTGGCCCCGGACTGAGGCAGATAATGGGCGCAGCCGGGATTCTTCCGATTCAGCCTGCCCGGGCCTACGGTTGTGTCTCGACCTAGCCATAGCCTTTAAATATACTAAGTCCATCAGGTCGAGACTACTGAACTGGGGCGACCGCCGTAAGACACGCCACTTTTCCGGATACGGATGGTGGGAAGTCCCTCCCCCAGCACTTGCCCTTGTTCAATAAAAATGGCCTCAATCCGAGGCCATGTTCCTTTCAGCCGCATTTCGACCGGGCAATACTCAATCTCGCCGGACGACTGTCCCGATATCATCGGCAGCGGCGAGGGTGTCGCCGCTGATAATAAAGGGCCGAATGCCCTCGGAGTAGTGAACGGTCCCGGACGAATCAATGACCAGGGCGTATATGTCGGCCATGGCATTAACTGACCTGAGGCCCTCTTCGGGGCCCATAATAAATAGAGC
>JBGVTM010000054.1 GCA_041862535.1 Candidatus Neomarinimicrobiota bacterium
GGATATCCCCTGCTCTAATCACCTCTGCCGTAATAGGGTGCCGTCGTGTTATCGTGCATGAGCACTTTATGAACCGGTCCTGTCAGGGAACTGATGTACAGGAACTTATCGTGCCAGGTCAAAAAGCCCAGGTCACCAGCCAGAGTCACCACGGATTTCAGGGTGCCTGAGGGATCGACCTTGATGAGCGCGTTGGCACCTTCGCTTATACCGCTAACATACATGGAACCGTCGGTACCAAAGGTAATATCGTTCACCCGGCCACTCACGGTTGTTTCGACGGTATCGATTTCTCCTACACTGTCTTCGGTAAACGCCAGCTTGAAGATGATTCCGGTTGTCCTCTCATTCACGAATACGGCATCCCCGAATACTCGGCAATACGCCTTTTCTGCTGTTCCCGGCAATTCGGCTACCTTCTCGGTTGTACCGTCGCTTGAAATCCGGTAGAGATGCCTATTCGCGTTATCGACCACAAAAAGGTTCCCGAAGCGGTCGAAATCCATTCCCCAGGGATTAGGCACCGTCGTCCATTCCTCGAAGCTGCCCCCACCGGGTGGAATCCGGTAGATCAGGCCCTCACCGTTCCCGGCCGCATACAGGCTTCCATCCGGTCCCATCCGCAGGCCGCCATCGACCTTGAGCGTAGAACCGAATGCGTATACTGTCCGCACACCACCCGGTGTATCCTTATAAATTGCGCGCAGCCGCTGGTTCATCAGGTACATGTTCCCATCGGTATCAAACGCCAGCCCCCGCGGCTGGGTGAATTTCTCCTCGGGATGACCAGCAGGATACTCACTGGCTACATAGACATGGGCCATGGGCTTGAAAATGAACGAAACCTCGTTGCTCCAGCTGTAGCTGCCCTGCAAGGCGACCTTCACCAGAACAGTATCGGCAAAGAAATAGTCGATCGGGCGCGGTGTCGGAACCACCACCGCCAGGCTGTCTGCCCAGACCGTGGTCACCGTGGCGCTGGCGATCCCGAAAAAGACGAAGTTGTAGTCCGTCGAGCGGGTATCGAAACCCGAGCCGCGGATAATAACGATGTCGGTGGGATAAGCCGAACTCGGAACGACACTATCCAGCTCTGCCGTCTCAGAGTGGGCCGGATACGGATCGGGATTGTCCAAGTCGTACAGAATGTCGTCCCCGGACTCGATACAGCCGGAGAAGACCACCACCGCGGCGGCCCAGACCAGCTTCAGCATCGTAGGGAGGTTGATTGAATTAGTGCTCATTTTCCTGCAACCAATTAGACTGGAACGATTAGAAACCTATAACTACCGAAAAGGCCTGAACCTCCTGGAATTCACCGAACGGCACGTAGGCATAATCCAGACCTAGTTTCAGGGGGCCGATGCGGAAATTCGGCAGGAGACCGACGCCGTACGACACGCTCTCTTCATCGTAGTTCATCTTGTAGCCCATTCGGAGAGCCACCAGATCGACGAAGGAGTATTCCAGGCCGAAGTGCAGCCGCTCGGAATAGTCCCGCGGATGGGACAATTCCCAGGCCAGGGTCAGTTTGTGCGTATCGGACTCACCGGGAAGCAGTGAAAATAGATCCATCGCCATCCCGAAACACCAGTCCATGGGGATCGGATTGCTGACATTCCCGTATCCCTTTTCTTCCGAAAAATTCTGCAGCGACATTCCCAGGCGCAGGTCGTGGAAGCCCGTGAAATACAGTACTCCGAAGTCAAGATTCACCAGACCCATGTCCGTGTCTTGGTCGATGGGGTTATCGATCGAACCGCCAATCACCGGAGCATACGAGACCGTACCCAGTTGTTCCTGGGCGTAGCTGAAATGTAGCCCGAAGGAAAACCGATCGGTGACGCGTCGTGAGAACCCCAGCCCCGCCTGGTAGGCTTTCGGAAAAAATTCTTCCGTATATTCCCATCCCACCTCGTTTTCAGCTAATCGGGTTCCCTGGAAAACACCAAAATCGACATACCGGAGACTGCCGCAGAGCACGCCGATATTACCAACCGGAACGGCTAATGCCAGGGTGCTCTGGTTGATATCGGCGATCCAGGGCAGACTGGAAAAGGATACCTGGGGGAATGCGACAAAGCCGGTCCCGGCCGGATTCCAGAAGAGGGCATCCGCGGTCCCGACTACGGAATAGTAAGCGTTGCCCATCGCCATCGCCCGGGCTCCCACCGGAATCGACAGCCACTTCATGGAGGTCTGGGCCAGTTTCTTGATGCCCTCTGCCTCAAGGCCGGTGGCCATCAGAATGACGATCAGGGCCGTGGTGAAGTATCGGTGTTGTCTGGTCATCCTATCCCCTCAATTACCTGATGACGGTGAATTTCACGATGGTGCGGCCCGGCAGCTCCTCGGGTACCAAGGCCCCCGTTTCATCCGATACCAGCTTCTGGGCATCGGTCACCAGCACGATATACACCCCACTGGCGATGTACTGGTTACTCGTGGTGATCTGGTCCCAGTAATCGGTCGAGGTGCCGGAATCATGGGTAATGGTGTGGATCAAGTCGCCGGTGACATTATAGATCCGCAGCTTGCAGAATGGAGGCAGGTTAGCGAACATGATCTGGTTGTTGTCGCTCACAAAGTTTAGCAATTGACCCTTGATGTAGTAGGGATTGGGAACCACCACCACGCTGTCCAGGGTGCTTTTTCCCGGGCGGAAAGGAGACGCCGGCAGCTGCGACCGGTTGCTCCAGCGCGAGCTTTCCAGGTAGGGGCCGGTGCCGTCGATACCGGCACGGATGTCCGAAACAGCCGTGACGGCGTAATAATAATTTTCGCCGATGGTTAATCCCTCGTCAATGTACTCGAAATAGCCTTTATCGTTTTTTACCAGGGAATCAGCCGGAAGCTGGGCGATTTGTTTCCAGTAGACGTTTTTGCCAGCCTCGATGGGGTAATCGTCCCAGAAGTGCCCTTTTTTGCAATAGATGCGATAGGCCAGAACGTTGCCGCCTTCGTGGCCCGGGTAGTCCTCTTCCACGTCCACCCATTCCAGGTGTACCGAATTGGGGGCGGACCAGACAAACAGGTCCGGCGAGGGATAGGGCCGTGGGCACACCAGGTCGTTTTCCCACAGCTCCTGGGCCCGCTGCATGGCCCAAGCCAGCGAGTCCTCACCGCGATGCACAATCTCGTTCTTGATGGCATTCGTAACCAGAACGCTGCCCTTGACGGGATCATCATAATAGGCTTTGGGAGTATCGCCGAACTGGTACCAGTTGGCCCAGGCGGCACCCACCTCGCGGGCTTCCTGCCGGCTGATACTCCCCGATCCCAGCGCGTGCACCACGGTCACACTGTCGCCCATCCGCATCTCCGGCCACCCCCCCCAGATCTGGACCGGCTGCTTGCCTTCCTCCTTGGTGGGATCCCCGGTGGGCGGATATTCTAATACCTCATAGGGGGGGTCCGGACGCTCAACGATGAACTTTTGCCATAGGCCACCATCCCGCCATTCCCGGAAATCGTTAAAGGTAACCTTAATACGGGAAGAATGGGGATTCCCGACCACCCAGTCGGTTGTATCCGAAGGGGACTGGTTGCAGTGCAGCAGGGTGAAACCGCTGTAGGGCGTGGACATCAGCCAGCCGTCAGGGGCCGGCTGCCAGCGGGGATGGCCGGTGTCGTCAAACGGTGGACCTCCCGTCGTAAAAGCCGCCAGTGTTGGGTGATCCCCATCATAACCGTAAGTGACAACCAGCTTGTTGCGGTCGACGCCGGGTACGATGGAGGTTACCTCCATCGTACTAGCCCACCAGGCGCCGTGATGAATGAACCAGTCGCCGCTGGGGTCGTCGCCGGTCACACCGGTATAGGACGTCTGCCCCACACGATAGGCTTTGAAGACGTACACGTTCTTCACCACCTGGGTAGTGTCCGCGTCTAGGTCCGGGTCGGTCTCAGGGTAGTAGTCATCGTCAAAGGTCAGCTTGTAAGTGGTCTTCAGGATTACGAAATCCCCGTACAGCTGATTTACGAACTGGTAGCCTTCATACCGCATGTGCATCCAGGGAGATTTCTTCTTGAAAATCCGAAACATCTTGTCGGCCTTGATGCTCTCATCCACCAGGCCGGTGTATGCCGGCGAGGATGGAATCCCATCGACTATAACCGTGGGGGGCGCATATTTGCTGATCTCCCGGATGCCGAACGGTTCTTCTAGCATATACCCGCCCTTGGTTTCTTCGTCATATGCTCGCCGGAACTCGCCGTTGGCCAGGATGATCTCATCGAAAATCAGGGCTTCCTTGATGTTGGAGACCGTCCACATGTAGTAGGACCCGTTCGGGAACCGGCCGCAGTGTTCATTCTCATCGTATTCGACCACACCCAGGTCTTCGGCATCCAGCCGGTAGTAATAGCGCGCCAGGTCCAGGTGAACAATCGTTTGCTGAGCGTTGATCGCGGTGGGGACCAACAAATGGTAACACAGGATAGGAACACCCAGTAGGATTACTTTTTGCGTCATGAACATAACCTTAAAATTATAATGACGTTAGCATTGGTGATCTCAGCAAAAGTGCACACTGTCACGTTCCTCCACATCAGTTGATATTCAGATCAAATCCAAACATGATATACCTGGGATTGAGATACCACCGCCAGTTCTGCCAGCCGGCATCGATCCACGGTTTTTCATCACTGGGCCCCTCACCGTATTTGTCGTGCCCGTGCATTTCCCCCTCATACCAGGGCAGGTGCAGCGAGCTGCGGTACTGCTCGCCGCTGTAGGGGATCACCTCTCCCTTGAAGTTGGTTGCGTTCCGGACCCGCAAGAACACGCTGAAATCCAGATGCCCAATATCGAAGCCCTTCCTGAGAATCAGGTCGACGTTATGCCGGTCGATGCGATCCATGTAGTTCCGGGCCCAGACCGGAGGGGGATTACTGGGATCACCGAATAGTCGCTTGCCGCCAGCCCGCCACCAGGCATTGATCTGCAGAGCCCAGGATGACAGCGGTTTGAATCCCAGTATTTCCGGGCCAAAGTTTCCCGGCAGGAGGAACGAGTAAACGGTACTCACCTTGGGGACCGGCCAGTTTTGAACCTGTTCGGCGTTTTCACGCTGCTCCTGCTCGTACTGCCAGTTCTCATGCAGCGCTTTGAAACCGGTCCAACCTTCATTGGTAGAGATGTATTCGAAATCGATCCAGCCATAACCGAATCGGCCGTGCCTCTTCTGCAACCGAATCTCGATCCCCCGGATATCTTCGTAGCTGTTGTTTACTTCCGTGGAATATACCTCGCTCTTGTAGTAATCGTAGAATTTCAACCCGCCACTGGTCAACTGGTTGGTGATGTCTTTATAGTACGCCGAGATGCGGAAGAGATAGGCCCCGGCGAGGGCTTTTTCGAATCCGACTTCGTACATGACCGTGCGGGGCCATTCCGCATTCAGATTGGGGATCTTGGGGTTGTTGCCCTGTTGGATGTTGAATAGCTGTCCCGGAACCGGCAACTGGTAGAAATGACCGTAGTTGAAGTAGAATTTACTGGTAGCGGTTGCGGGGAAAGAAACACCTAGCCGGGGACTGATCTTAAATGTTACCGCATTCTCATCTTCTAATTGATCCTTGAAGCCCAGGTTGACAAAGTTGGAATCCTCGTCCACTCTCCGCCACTCGTCTTCGGTGTAGAATGTATACCACTCCTCATCCCCTTCGGCATTGATCAGCCACGCCGGACGCATTGCGTTGAAGTACTCAAACCGCAAGCCCAGGTTGGCGTTCATACCTTCGTATTCCAGCTTATTCTGGATGAACGCCGCGAGTTGTAGTGGGTGATCCTCGAAGTAATAGGTGTCTTCCGGTATCGGCCCTTCCTCGAAATAGGGTGGTTTGTATTCGTCAATGACCTCGTAATGGATCTTGGCCGCTCGCATATTATACTGGGTATAGGCCGCTTCGAATCCCACCTTCAGCAGATGACGGAAAGTGAGCTGTGATTCCAGGAGCCCTTTAAGACGTAGCTGCCAGTATTCGGAATCATCGATCTGGCGGCCCCCACCATAAATCCAGAACTGGTCGAACATGTCGTAATAATCACTCTGGTGCAGGAATCCGGTACTGGGACTGGGATCAAGATAGGCATCGCCCACCAGCACCTTATGGGAGGTATCACGATGGGTCGTCACCCCCTGGAATGCACTGTAGTAACTGCCCGTCAGGCTCAGGTTGTAGAAAGTCCGTTCACTCAGCGAGTGGCTGAACTTGATTCCGGCCAGATCGGTATTTCGATCGATCGGATTGATGCCGTAGGGATTATACAGCATGTGCCAACGCACATCCCGCGCCAGCTGGGTACCCTCCTTGGTGCCGGTGATCATCCCGGAAGTATAATCCTGGGCTTGCGTTGCCACACCCTGCTCTAATATGTGCATATAGGTAAAGGTCATCTTGGCCTTCGGCGAGAGCCTGAGGTTGAAGTTGGCTTGGGTCGTACTTTGGACGGAATTTGTCCGGCTGTAGGGATAGGCCAACTGCAGGTTTTCATAGTGTTGAGAGAGGAGGAAGGTTGAATTCTTGAACAGGAAGGGACCGGTGAGCGTGCCATCGAAAATATAATCCGGCTCCTGGGCGTAGGGAATATTCTGGTGCGTATGTCGCCAGATTTCCATCCACTGCTGGGGAGTATAATTGTTGTTGGGATCACCATCAGTGAGGGACTGCTCGGACATCTTGTTCCAACCGATAAACTCGAACGCGTAATCCCCACCTTCCACATCCGCCGCAGTCACCCCTTCGAAGGCTTTGTCCCCGCAGTAGACATTCCAGATGGGCCCGTTCACGCCGAAGGGGTTAGGACCGAAATGCTTATATTGGGGCGGTCCCATCCGGGCATCGATCGAGACGGCAAACCGATCCGGGGATCCTTCCTTCGTGATCACGTTCACCATACCCGAACGGATATCGCCGTATTCCGCGGTGAATCCACCCGTGGTGATCGTGACTTCCTGGACCGAGGTCAGGCTGATCCCCAGGTTAGGCTGCTGGGTAATGGCGTTGCGTAAGGACACCCCGTTGAGCGAGATGTTAGTCTCGTTGATGTCACCGCCTCGGATGCTCAGGCCACTGCCTTCTTCATCAGCCGAGATGAAGATGCCCACCTGGGATTCCATGAAATCCTGGAAAAAATCCTGTTTGAATACAGCCACGTCTTCTTCCCGCATCACCATTTCCGAACCGGCAACATCTGGCTGTATGATGGGGCGCTGCGCCACAACCGTCACCGACTCCCCCCTGATGACCTCCACACTGAGATCAAAGTCTACTGTGGTCGTCAAGTCGGCGGCAACATAGACCTGCGTCTTCCTTACGGTCGTATAACCAATAACACTGCACATAACCGTATAGAATCCCGGCGCAACATTAATGATGAAGTAGTGTCCATCCATATCCGTGGCGGAGCCTAACATAGTGCCTTCCAGGATCACATTGGCCCCGGCTATTGATTCACCGGTCTGAGCATCCACAACCCTGCCAGAGATCTTACCCGTCACCCCTCCATCAGCGGGATAGGGGCAAAAGATAATGAGTAGCGCAGCCAAAATCGGATTCAACAGATCTAACTTTTTAATTTTGAATGACATAGTTGTTACCTACGGTCTATGGAAATCTGGCCAGAAGGAAATGAAGAAGTCTTAATGTCGACTCTCGTGGGAGCGATACTACCTGAGAATTCATTGTCGGCAAGCAAAAGATCAAGACACCAACCGCATAATTCCAAAATTAAATGGATATACTAGGTATATTAAGGGTACGAAACTCAAGCCCTTTAATCAAGAGCTTTTTACCGCTTTGGCAACCTTTTCTACCACTCAGCTCGAATGGCTGGGGCTCAAACTAGGTGAGCAGCATCGCGATCAGCCCCTGTCCGCAATATGTTACCTACAGTAAAGATCTCCCTCATTGCTGCTCACCCGATGTTGAAGCCGCCGACCAACTCCTGATCGCTCATTCAGCTCGATTCAGATGAAAAAGCTCCTGCAGTTTATAGAAAGCCATCTTCGGCTGGCGGTATCCATCAACGACACCCTTCACGTTCCACCCCCGCAACCGGGGGCCGAGCATACGTAGATGCGCGGTACGGGTATCACAGAATTGCCAGACGCAGCCGCCCGAAATCCAGTCCTGCTCCAACGCGTACCTTCCTGAATCCCACACGTTCCGGGCCTGATATTCCTCACTCCACTTGACATTGCCCCAGTTATGCCATCCCGCCTGGGAGCCAGAAGCCCCAAATTCAGTCAATATTACCGGCTTATCCGGATATGCCTGCTGGATTTTATTGAGTAGGGCAATGCTTTCTTCACCAATCGCTTCGTCTAAGTAGGTTCTGTCCCAATACCATTGATACTTGGACCAGTTCGTGCAAATGAGATCCACCAGCGCATACGAACGGTCGACGTGAGCGCCTCCGGTAATGAAGGTTACGAAGTGCGTATTATCCACAGTCCGGGCATAATCAACCAATTCTTTAATATCGTCATAGGACCGCTCAAACTCGCGCCACTCGTTCCCCAGACTCCAGCTGAAAACGCAAGGGTGGTTCATATCCCGATATACCATGTCATGATATTGCTGCTTAATCTTGTCCTTGATAATGCTCTTTGCGAGTTGCTCCGGGCTGTATTGCCAGGATGGTACTTCGTTTAAAAAGAATAAGCCACTCTGGTCACAGAAATCCATAAACAATTGGCTGGGCGGATAATGCCCCCGCACAGCATTGGCACCCATCCGCTTTAATATCTCGACATCCCTTTGAATTATTTGTGGCGGCAAGGCTGAGCCCCAATCAGGGTGGTCATCGTGATGATTGGCACCCATCAACTTGATTCGGGCTCCATTCAAGAGAATTTTTTGTCCATCAGCAGCTAGGGAGCGGATCCCAAAGCGCTCAAACTGATCATCTTCGCTCTCACCCAGCATAACCCGGGCCGAGTAGAGATTGGACTCCTCCGGAGACCATAATTGCGGGCTTTTCAAAAAGGTGTCGAATTCAATCACCGGCTCTTCCCCGGTAATCTGTCGAGTACTGCTATGCACCGGAACACCATTAATAGCCAGCTGGATCTTCTTTTTAATAGACCCACCACTGATATTTTTAACGAACACTCTGATGCGTAACTCCGCTTGTCTGGAGGTAATGTTTAGCGGAATTACGTGGAATTTATCGATGTAGACTTCTGGCACCAGTTCCGCATAAACGGGCCTGTAAATACCACCGTAGGGAAACCAGTCGACGCCGTCTTTGGGAAGCGATTCATCATTCAGGCTGTTATCTACCCGTACCGTAATGATGTGCTGCCCCTTTCGGAGGTTTGGAACAACGAAGGCAAACGGGCTGTAGGCACCTTCGTTCTCCCCAAGGGGCCTGCCATCCAGCCATACCTTCGTCTTGTAAAAAACGCCCCCAAACCATAAACGGAGGTATCCATCCCGGGGCAGATCAAAGGTGCGTCTGAGCCAGGCGGGACCCTGATACTGCCAGTAACGGGCGGTGGCATTCCAGGTACCCGGAACCCACTGGCGGGTCT